>JBILSK010000053.1:0-8581 GCA_044372165.1 Burkholderiaceae bacterium
CAGTTCCTGCAGCAAGCCGTAGCGGATGCCTTCGAGGATGCGATGGTCGCGCGGCGGCGCCAGAACGCGACCTGCGCGCACCACCCAGATGTTGCTGGACGCGCCTTCGGTGAGAAAGCCGTCACGAAACATCACGCATTCCAGGGCGCCGTGTTCGACCGCCTCCTGCTTGGCCAGCACGCTGCCCAGCAGCGATATCGACTTGATGTCACAGCGCAGCCAGCGCTGGTCGGCCAGGGTGATGGCTGCGACGCCCCGGTCGATCTGTTCGGGGGGCACGGCCGACAGCGCCTGGGTCATGCCGAACACAGTGGGGGTGACGTCCTTGGGAAAAGCGTGATCGCGGCGGGCCACGCCTCGCGTGATCTGCAAGTAGACGAACTGGTCGTCCCACGGGTGGCGTGCCACCAGTGCGTCGACCAGCGCGCGCCAGCCTGCCGCGTCCAACGGATTGGCAATGCGCAACTCACCCAGGCTGCGCACCAGGCGGGCATGGTGCTGGGGCCAGCGAAAGGGCAGGCGCCGGTACACCGGCACCACTTCGTAGACGCCATCGCCGAAGATGAAGCCGCGATCGAGCACCGAGACCTGGGCCTCGGACAGCGGCACGAAGTTGCCGTTCAGAAAGACAATGGGATCATCGGTCATCAGGCCTCCAGGGCGTGCAGGTGCGGCCAACCCGCCTCTAGCGTCACTTGGCGCGTCATTTGAACAGGAGTCGGATCGTATCCCAGGCCTTGCCGAACCAGCCGGCTTCCTCGATGGCTTCCAGGGCCAGCAGCGGATGCTCGGCCAGCGCCTGTTCGCCCAGCTGCACGCGCAGGGTGCCGATGCGCTGCCCCTTGGCGATGGGCGCAATCAGCGGTTGGACGCGCTCGATCTCGCCGCGGATCTTGTCGCCCTGGCCCTTGGGCACGGTGGCCAGCACAGGGGTGCTGAATCCGGCCTTGACCTCGCGCGACTGCCCCTTGAAGACGGGGTAGCTGGCTGCAGCCTGATCCTTGCCGTAAAGCTTCACCAGGTCAAAGCCCGAGAACCCGTAGTTCAGCAGCTTCTGCGACTCGATGGCACGGGACGATTCGGACGATGCGCCCAGCACCACCGAGATCAGGCGCCGCGGCGTGTCGGTCCCCGGTTGCAGGCGCGAACTCGAGGCGATCAGGCAATAGCCGGCCGCATCGGTGCGCCCGGTCTTCACGCCGTCGACAGTCGGGTCGATGAACAGCAGCCGGTTGCGGTTGGGCTGCTTGATGTTGTTGTAGGTGTAGTCGCGTTGCGAGTACAGCTTGTAGAAATCGGGATGGTCCTCGATCAGACGGGTGGCCAGCATCGCGAGGTCGCGCGCCGTCGAGTAGTGACGCGCATCCGGCAGACCGGACGCGTTGGTGAATTGAGTGTTGTTGAGCCCGAGCCGCTTCGCCTCGCGGTTCATCTGCTGGACGAATCCGTCTTCGCTGCCACCCAGCGTTTCGGCCAGGATGATGGCCGCGTCGTTGCCGGACTGGATGATCAGGCCGTGCAGCAGCTCATTCACCGTGGCGGGATTGGCCGGATCGACAAACATGCGCGAGCCGATCGCCTTGTGTGCAAGCGGCGATACCGGCGGGCGTGCATCCAGGGCCAGCTTGCGCTCCTTGACCGCATTGAACACCAGGTAGGCGGTCATCAGCTTGGTCAGGGACGCGGGTTCCGTCTTGGCATCCGGGTCGCTGGCCGCCAGCAGGGTGCCGGAGGTCATGTCGTACAGCAGCCAGGACTTCGCGGCGATCTGCGGGGCGTCCTTGACCGACAGACCGGCAGTGGCCGGCACCGGCGCCTGGGTCGATGCGCTCTTTGATTCCGTCGGCTCGGCGCGCTTGCCACGTGCGGGCGCCGCCTGAGTGGCGGGACTCACGGCTCCCAGGGTCAGGGCGACGCCCAGGGCGGCACAGCTCAGCAGACTGGCCAGGCGGGCACGTGCAAAGGGGAGGGTTCGTGGGCTCATCGGCGCAATGTCCTGTGGGCGCGGCAGGAGGGGTCCGCATCGGCCGCGGCAAGGCGCAGGATTATACGGGCAAGAAGGCGGCCAACAAGGCGGCCAACAAGGCGTCGGCTGCGCCGGCGAGCGGCCGTGCGCGTCAGCCCGCGACGGGCGGCGAGCCCGGCTCGCGTTCGGTCCAGGCGCGGGCCGCAGCACGCGCAGCAGCGGCCAGTCGCTGCCCGGCCTGCGGCCCGCTGCGCTGATGCACGCACTCGATGACGTCGCGCATCACGGTGCGCATCACGCTGAGGTTCACGCAATCCTGCAGCCTGGCTTCCAGGATGCGGGCCGCCTCGCCCAGTTCGCGCTCGACCATTCCCGCGATGCGGTGCTTGAAGTCCTCCAGGCGCGGATCGTGTCCCTCGGCATCCGGCGAGACGGCCGAATCGCGGATGCCCGACAGCGCAACCAGCCCGAGGGTCAGCAATTCGTCCAGGTGGGCGGGCAGCTCGCTCGGCCGCAGCGCCAGCGGCAGGTGCGCCAGGCTGCGCTGCCCATCGATCAGGAACAGCAGCCTGCGGGCTTGAGGGGTCAGTCGCCGGGAGGGGCTGGCCAGTTCGCCTTGACCGGAGGCGGTGCGCGCGTAGACCAGGCGAGGGTCGGGGCTGCCCACGGTTGACTCAGCGCAGCTCGCGCATCACCAGTTGCTTGATCAAGGTGAGCTTGTGATGAAAGAAGTGGTCTGCGCCAGGGATCACGACCACCGGCAAGGATTGCGGTCGAGCCCAGTCGAGCACCGCCGCAAGCGAGATGGTTTCGTCGTTCTCGCCATGAATCACCAGCGAGTCCTGAGGGATGGGTTCGATGCCGAAACGCGAGGTCGCCGTGCCGACGAACACCAGCTTGTGCGCTGGATGACCTGCGTCGGCCAGGCGACGGGCCACCCGTGACAGCACCAGGGTGCCGAACGAGAACCCGGCCAGCACCAGCGGCAAGGCAGCGCCGTTCGGTTCCGCGGCCTGCGCCGCTGCGACCACGGCCAGCAGGTCCTCGGTTTCGCCCCGACCTTCGTCGTGGGTTCCCTCGGTGGCACCCACGCCGCGGAAGTCCGGCCGCCAGCACACGTAGCCCAGTGCAAGCAGCGCGCGGGCCAGGGTCTGCACCACCTTGTTGTCGCGGGTGCCACCGTACAGTGGATGCGGATGTGCAATCACGGCGATGCCATGCACCGCGCTGCTCGGGCGGTCCAGGGCGACATCGATGCGGCCGGCTGGCCCGGCCACACCGATGACCTGGGTGGCGGCGTTCACGGCAGTTGCAGACGGGTGACCGGCCGACCGTCGCGCAGGTGGCTCTCGACGATCTCGTCGATGTCTTCGCGATCGACGTAGGTGTACCAGATTGCTTCCGGGTACACGACCGCCACCGGCCCGTGTTCGCATCGATCGAGGCAGCCAGCCTTGTTGACCCTGACCTTGCCCGGACCATTGAGACCGAGCGCTTTCACCCGGTCCTTCGCATAGGCCTGCATCGCTTCCGCGTCGCGGCTGGCGCAGCATTCGCGGCCATCGTCGCGCCGGTTCAGGCAAAAGAAGATGTGCTTCTCGAAGTGACTCACGGCAGGCTCAAAAAAGAGGGGGACGCAGGGTGTGCGTCGGGTCGAAACGATTATAGCCAGCCGCTTGACGAGCGCCGCGCGCGCGGACTGAACCAGGCGATGGCCAGCACCGGCCAGATCGTGGCCACCACCCGCAGCAGGCCATGCAGGTTGACCAGCTGACCGGTCTGCACGCCGGCCAGGGTGCTCTCGAAATAGGGATCCTCGGGCGCCAGGTTGACCAGCAGCAGACCGACCACGGCGCAGATCGCACCAGCCAGTGCACGCGCCTGCACGCCCAGGGTGTCCAGCGCGTAGAGCAGGGCGATCCCCACGACCAGACCGCCCTGCGCACCGGGTGTCAGCCAGGCGAGCGGCGCGTCGCTGCCGTAGACCAGTTGAGTGGCAATGCTGCGCAAACCCATGGCGATCATCGCGACGCCGGCGAGCACGCCGATGCGACGCCGTGATCCATGGACCAGTCCGAAGACCAGCGAGCCGACCACGCACACGCCGCAGACCACGGCGGCGGCCTCGATCGCCAGGCCGTGCGCGGCCGGTGCCGGGCCGCCCCACAGGCGGCTCAAGGCATGCGACAGGTCCGGACTGGATGACCCCAGCACCGCATCGAGCAGTGCCTGGACCACGGGCTGCAATTGTCCGCTGGCAAACAGGTGTCGTTGCGGCACGAGCTGGGTGGCCAGCCACAGCAGCAGCAGCACCCAACCCGATGTCGGCCCTTCCTCGTACCAGCGGTCGGGCTGCCAGCTGTTCGGCCAGTTCTGGTGGTGAGCCGCACGATCGAGCAGCGCACCCAGTGCAGCGCCCGCGAATCCGCCGGCGCTGTTGGCCAGCCAGTCGAGCAGCGAGGGCACGCGCTGGGGCAGGTAGGACTGCATGGCCTCCAGCGACAGGGACAGCGCGCAACAGGCCAGGCCTACCGTGATCGTGGTGCGCAGGAAGGGCACGCGCTCGAACCAGCCCAGTGCCAGCAGCAGGCCCAGCACCAGGTAGGCCAGCAGATTGCTCAGCAGATCGAAGCCGGTCCAGAAGCGCGGCAAGCCGATGAAGAGGAAGTCGAACGGACCTGCGCCTCGAGGGCTCCAGCCGGCCAGGGGATAGAGCGTCGCAACCGCGACCGCGCAAACGAAGACCAGCCCGAGCGCTCGCGTCAAACCGGTGGCTCGCGGTGTCCGCTGCGGTGCATCGAACGTGGTAAACATATCGGATCCTGAACGCCGGAGCTTACATGATCGGTTCGACGCAATTCGAGCACGTGGCGTGCATCGACTCGACCAGTGCCGAACTGATGCGTCGCCCGTTTTCGGCGCAGCCGCAGCCCGCCTGCATCCTGCTGGCCGATGTGCAGGAGGCCGGGCGCGGACGCAATGGACGCAGCTGGTTGTCAGATGGCGACCGATCGCTCGCGGTATCGGTGGCCATCGAGCGAGAGGCCGACAACACGGTGCTGCTGGGACTGACGCTTGCGGTGGGCGTGGTCGTGGCCGATGTGCTCGCCCGGGCAAGGGCCGCGCCCTGCTTGAAGTGGCCCAACGACCTCTACCTCGAAACGGCGGCGGGCCCGGCGAAGGTGGGCGGCATCCTGACCGAGGTGCGGCAGTCGGGGGGCGTGCAACGCATCGTGGTGGGGGTCGGCCTGAACCTGTCGGTCAGCGAAAGCATCGCGGCCTTGCGCACAGGCCAGGCCGTGGCTGCGCTGAATCTTGCGCGCATTGATCGCCCTCGGCTTGCGCGTGACATCGGCTGCGCCATCCTCGCTGCCGTGGAGCGCTTCGTGCGCGAGGGTCTGGCCCCGTTCGCGGATCGCTGGCGCGCGCTCGACCTGCTTGCGGGGCGCCCCGTCGATCTGATTCGCGGCGACGGCAGCCGTGAACCCTGCGTCGCCCAAGGCATCGACGCGGGTGGCGCGCTTGTGGTCGAATTCGCCGATGGCCGCCGCGAAGCGTGCATCGGCGGCGAGATCAGCGTGCGAATGGCCGGAGCGCCCCCGCAGTGAGCGACGGACGCACGACTGCGACCACACTGACAGTCCGACAGGAGCCCCTTCGATGAGTTTTTCAAGAACTGCTGCCGTCATGGCCGGTCCGCCGCGTGCGCGCACCATGCGCCCGCGGCTGCCGATGGCCCTGGCGGCGCTCGCCCTGCTGTCGGCTTGCGCCGGTCCGCGCGCGCCGACCACCGTGCCCTCGGAGCTGCCGGAGATCCGTCCGGGCTCGGGCGTTGTGATCGGTTATCTGCCGCGCGAGCAGATGCCCGACAGCCTGGCCCTGCTGCCTGCGCCACCGGCGCCCGGCACGCCAGCCCTGGCGGCCGACCAGGCAGCGTTCGAGCAGGCGCAGTCGCTGCGTGGTTCGCCGCGCTGGCAGTTCGCCGCGCTCGACAACGAACTCGCGTTCCCCAAGGCCGCGCAGACCCTGTCCTGTGCCCTGGGCTTGCCGATCGGCGAAGCCACGACCCCGCATGTGAACATCCTGTTGCGTCGCACGCTGGCCGACGCCGGACTGTCGACGTATCGGGCCAAGGATCACTACAAGCGCACCCGGCCTTTTGTCCAGAATGGCGTCGGGACCTGCGCGCCGCACGAGGAAAAGAAGCTCTCGACCGATGGCTCCTATCCGTCCGGCCATGCCGCCCTCGGTTGGGCCTGGGCGCTGGTGCTGGCCGAGCTCGTCCCGGAGCGCGCCGACGCTTTGCTGGCGCGCGGCCATGCCTTCGGCCAGAGCCGCGTCGTGTGCAATGTGCACTGGCAAAGCGATGTCGATGCCGGTCGGGTGATGGGCGCGGCCTCTGTAGCCCGACTGCATGCCGATCCCGGGTTCCGGGCGCAGCTCGATGCCGCGCGCATCGAAGTCGACCAGGCCCGCCGCGCGGGGCTCAAGCCATCCGGCGATTGCGCACTCGAGGCCAACACACTGAAGGCACGCTGACCATGACGAAGAAAACTGTGTTTGACACATCGGCTGAACGACCGAATTCGGCGACGCTGCGCGCCAGGAGTGACGCAAGCGACCCGATTGGTGCGGCGCCCCAGCCCGGCGGCCGTCGTCGCGCGCTGCAGACGCTGGCCGCGCTGGGTGTCACCGGACTGGCCGGCATTGCGCCCGAATCGGCCCGTGCGCAGGCCTGGCCGAGTCGCCCCATCACGATCATCGTGCCCTTTCCTCCTGGCGGCGTGACCGATCTGGTCGGCCGCGAACTGGCTCGCAAGCTGTCCGAGTCACTCGGCCAGAGCGTGGTGGTGGAGAACCGGCCCGGTGCCGGTGGCAACATCGGCACCCAGGCACTGGCTCGCGCGCCTGCCGACGGACACACCCTGGGTGTGCTGACCGTGAGCGCCATGTCGATTGCACCCTACGTCCAGAAGACCCTGGGTTTTGTGCCGGCGCGCGACTTCACGCCCATCACCAACATGGTGAACACGCCGGGTGCGGTCATTGCCGGTCCCAAGGTGCCCTTTGGCAGCCTGGCCGAACTGGTGAAGGCCGCGCAGGCGCAACCGGGCAAGGTGAGCTACGCCAGTGTCGGCGCCGGCTCCATTCCGCATCTCACCGCAGAGATGCTGTCGCGCGAGCTGGGCATCCAGATGCTGCACGTCCCCTACAAGGGTGCGGCGCCCGCGATGCAGGACCTGCTGGCGGGCGTGGTCGACCTGTCCTTCGAGACCGCGCTCACCAATGTCGTGACTCAGCAGGCAGCCGGCAAGATCCGGGTGCTGGCCATCACCGGTCCGCAGCGGGTGACTGCCCTGCCCGGCGTGCCGACGGTGGCGGAATCCGGCTACCCCGGGTTCAGCGCACAAGGCTGGTTCGGCTTTTTCGGACCCGCCGGCCTGCCGCCCGACGTGACCCGCAGGCTCAACGAGATCGCTACCGGACTGCTGCGTGAGCCGGCGCTGCGCGAACGCTTCGACAAGCTGGGCATCCTGCCGGACCCGCGCACACCCGCCGAGTTCAGCGCCTTTCTGCAGGAGCAGGACCGGCGCTGGTCGGGTGTCGCGAAAGGGCTGAACCTGCAGCTCGATTGATCGAACCTGAGCCGGTCCACACGGACTGGCTCAGGCCGAGGCCAGTCCCTGGCCGAACTCGAATCCGCGCCCGGGCGCGGCATCAAACAGCGTCCGCGTGTACTCATGCTGCGGGTTGCCGAACACCTGCCCGGCCGATGCGTACTCGACCACCCGACCCTTGGACATCACCACCACGTCATCGCACACCTGAGCGGCAACCCGCAGGTCATGGGTGATGAACAGCATCGCGAGGTTCAGCCGTTCCCGAATGTCGGCCAGCAGTCGCAGCACCTGGGCCTGCACCGACACGTCGAGCGCGGAGACCGCCTCATCGGCGACCAGCAGTTCGGGCTCCATGGCGAGCGCGCGCGCGATGCACAACCGCTGGCGCTGGCCGCCCGAGAACTGGTGCGGAAAGCGTTCGAGCGCGCTGGCCGGCATGCGGACCAGGTCGAGCAGTGAACGTGCCCGTGTCATCGCTTCCTCGCGACCGACGCCGTAGTTCATCGGGCCTTCGATCATCGCCTCGGCGATGGTGCGACGCGGATTGAGCGAACGGTAGGGGTCCTGGAAGACGATCTGCACCCGTTGGCGCAAGGGGCGCAGTGCACGGGCCGGCTTCATTGCGATGTCCTCGCCCGACAGCAGCACCTCACCCCCGGTAGGATCGATCAGCCGCACGATGCAGCGGGCCACGGTCGACTTGCCCGACCCCGATTCGCCCACGATGCCCAGGGTGCGTCCGCGCCGGATTTCGAAGTCGACATCGGCCGCAGCATTCACGGTGCGCGCCGCGCCGAACCAGCCCTTGGTCTGATAGGTCTTGGCGAGTTTCTTCACCTGCAGCACGACGGGTGCGTCCTCGCCGCCTCGCGGCGCGGGCACCTCCAGGCGCGGTACCGAGGCCATCAGCATGCGGGTGTAAGCATGCGTCGGGCGGCGCAGCACTTCTTCCTTGGGGCCGAGTTCGACCAGATCGCCCAGGCGCAGCACCGCG
>JBILSK010000555.1:0-2568 GCA_044372165.1 Burkholderiaceae bacterium
AAAGCGGATTATACCGACTCCGCCGGGAGGGACGATCGGCCCGCTTGTCCGGCTGAGGCCAAAGGCCCGATTACGGCGACCTAGGATCCGGGACATGTCCCGTCGAATGCCCCTTGCCCTGCTGGCACTCCTGCCCCTGCTGCTGACGGCCGCGCCAGCCGCCGCCCAGTACGTCTGGAAAGAGCCGAATGGCCGCATGGTCTTTTCGGACTTGCCCCCGCCGCCGGGCACACCGACTGCAGACATCGTGCGCGCAGCGCCCGCAGCCAGCACACTGCGCAAGAGCTCGCCCGTCACGGACGTGCCCGGCGCAGCACCGACCGTGCCTGCCGACCCGCTCGCCCCCCGATCGGTCGAATTCAAGCCCGCCTCGAGCGTGCCGAACATGCCCACCGGCCCGCAAGGGGCGGCCTCGCCCGTCGTGCAGTCCGGTCCGGACAAGGCCTTGCAGCAGCGCCGCCGCGAGGCCGAGCAGACTGCAAACAACACGCGCGCGGCCGAGGATCAGACCCGCGCCAACCAGCGGCGCCAGGACTGCGCCACCGCCCGCAACGACCTGCGTACCCTGGAAACCGGGGTGCCCATGCTGATCACCAGCAGCGACGGCAGCCTGGAAGTGCTACCCGAGTCACAGCGCGAATCACGCGCTCAACGGCTGCGCACCGCGCTCGCGCAGTGCGAAAAGTGAAGCAAGCAAGACGCCGAGCATGACGCAAGACCGCTGCGCGCAGCGTGGCGCACGGACGTGCGAAGCCGCCTCGCTTCAGCCGCCCTACGCCTTGCCGGCGGCCCCACTCACCGGCCCCACCGCCCGATCTCGCGCCCAGCGTCGCTCGCCGCGTTCCTGTCGCCTGTGCTCGGCTCGACGCTGCCGCGCGACCTTGGGGTCGACCACCACAGGTGCCAGCAGCTCGACTCGGTCGTGATCGAAAAGCGGCTCACCCAGCCCCACCCTGCGCCCGTACACCGCCACGGCCCAGCGACCATCGACGCGCCGCGCCGCAGCGTCCGCAGTGAGTTGCGCAAGGTCGATACCCAGGCTGGGCAGAAAGCCGCTGGCCGCCAGCGCATCGCCCACTGTCGCGCCCTCTGACAACTCGAGCGCACATTGATCGATCTGTGCGCCCTCGATCCGGCACACGATGATGTTCAACGTCGATCCCGCGCCTCCAGTCGGCACGGCAGATTCAGCCATAGACCGCTTCGGCGCGCTTGACGAAAGCGTCCACGAAACTCGAGGCAATCTGGTCGAACACCGGCGACAAGGCCCGTGACAACAGGTTGCCGGCAAAGACGTATTCGAGCGAGAAGCTCACCTTGCAGGCGTCTTCGCGCAAGGGCTGGAAGGTCCAGACCCCATCCAGCGTCTTGAACGGGCCCTCGCGCAATCGCATGTGAATGCTGCGATCGGGTTCATGCGTGTTCTCGGTGGTGAAGGATTGCTTGAGCCCCAGATAGTCGATGCGCAGGGTCGCGACCATGGACTCGGGTGTGCGCGAGTGAACCTCGGCGCCCCCGCACCAGGGCAGAAAGCTCGGATAGTCCTCGACACGCTCGACCAGTTCGAACATGCGGGACGCCGAATAAGGAACCAGGACCGACTTCTTGACCGATGACATCGATGGCTCTGCACGCAAGGGCGTCAACGCGACGCCGACTGAACAAGATCGGCCCGATTCTAACGGGTGCACTCGAACGACTCGGTACCCGCGCGCCGGGCAGCGCACTGCCGCACAAGGCCCTCGCGCCCCGGCTGATACACTCGCGCGATCCTCCAGACTGACCGGCTTTCGCCGCACCGAAGCGCCTCACCCATGAGCATCATCGACAACCGCAAGGCCTGGCACGACTTCTTCATCGAAGAGAAGTTCGAGGCCGGACTCGTGCTCGAGGGTTGGGAAGTCAAGGCCATCCGTGCCGGGCGCGCGAACCTGAAGGAAGCCTACGTGATCATCCGGGGCGCGTCGCTCCACCTGCTGGGTGCGCACATCACGCCCTTGCAGACGGCCTCGACGCACATCCACCCGGACCCCACCCGCACCCGCAAGCTGCTGATGCACGAAGCCGAGATCTCCAAGCTGATCGGCAAGGTCGAGCGGGCGGGCTACACCCTGGTGCCGCTCGATCTGCACTACACGCGCGGTCGAATCAAGCTGGAAATCGGTCTGGCCAAGGGCAAGAAACAGCATGACAAGCGCGCCACCGAACGCGACCGCGAATGGCAGCGCGAAAAGCAGCGGATCATGAAGAGCGGCGCCAAGACCTGAGGCGCGCGGGCCTCACCGGCGATCCGGGCCATCAAGGAATCAGGCCCCTTGCGCCATCACGCCTCTTGCGCCATCACGCCCCTCAAGCCGTCAGGCCTCCAAGCCACCCTCAGGCCCGATCAACCGGCCTGCTCGCCGCAGCCGTACCGGCCCCCGTCGATCGCACCACGCTCATCGCACTGGCAATCATCGACGGCAGGTCAGACAGGTTCGCCGGCACGATCAACGTGTTGCCTTCCTTGGCGATCGCGCCGAAAGCCTGCACATACTGTTCGGCAATCTTCAGGTTCACCGCATTCAT
>JBILSK010000556.1:0-2560 GCA_044372165.1 Burkholderiaceae bacterium
TCGAGTTGCAGTGGCACCTGGAAGTCGACCAGGTGCCCGATTTGCCGCAACACACCGTGCTGCAGGTGTTGCGGATCGTTCAAGAGGCGCTGAACAATGCCTTGCGCCACGCCTGGGCGCAGCACATCCGGATCGAGGCGATTCACGATGTGCGCGGTCACCGCTTGCACGTGCAGGTCGCCGATGACGGGGTTGGCATGTCCAGGCCGCTACGACAGGGGCGAGGGATGAGCAACATGCGCAATCGGGCGCGCGAGATTGGTGCCGAGCTGAGCGTCACCGATGCCTCGCCCGGGACTCGGGTGACCCTCGTGATGCCGCTGCGTTCAGCAGGGCCCGACCAGCGATCGTCTGCCTGAGTCAGATCAGGCCGGCATCGCGTGCCTTGGCCACGGCCTGCATCTGCGAATTGGCGTCGAGCTTGCGGTAGAGGTTGCGGATGTTGGACTGCACGGTCGACAAGGCGACACCCATGAGGTCGGCCACCTGTTCGTAGGAATGGCCCCTGGAGAGGAATTGCAGGGTTTCGGTTTCGCGCGGCGACAGGCGCACTGCCGTGGCCTGGTTGTTGCCGCTGGTGCCCGGGGCGCCGGCCAGCTTGAACAGGCTGCGCGCCAGGGCCGGGCTGATCGGGTAATTGCCGGTCAGCACATCCCGGATGCCCTTGGTGATCTCGGCTTCCGAGTCGCCCTTCAGGATGTAGCCGCGGGCGCCCGCCCGGATGGCCGCCAGTACGCTGCGCTCGGCCGAGATCACCGAAATCACCATGATGGGAATATCGGCCTGGCGACGGCGCACGGCGTGGATCACTTCGATGCCGCTGATGTCGGGCAGGCCCAGGTCGATCAGGGCGAGATCAAAGCGATTTCCGGGGTCATCAAGCAGGTCCAGCGCCTGCGTGCCGGTCTCGCAGCGGGTCACCGTGCGATCGAGGCTCAGTTTCGAGATGGCCCGGGTGATGAGGTCCAGAAAGAGCGGGTTGTCCTCGACGACAAGGATGTGGCGCCCCGCCGTACGAGTGCCATCTGATTCGGTGGAAGGGGGTCCGCTCATCGAGGGCTGATTCTGCCGGAGCTGATGCCGTGCTTCATCCCATGCCCATAGGGTGCCTGACGCCTTCATGCGATTTTCGGCCGCGCCAAGGACGCGCACCATGCGCGGATCAACCTCTTGTCGATCGATCGCCATGCCCAAGTCTGCCCCCGCTTCGCCTTCGACGGTGCAGTTCACTGACGATGCCCTGCTGCTGCTCTCCCGGGAGGAGCTCAATCTGCTCACCACGGTGTTCATCAAGGGGCATGTCGCGCTGCAAGGTGATGAATCGTTTCGCAGCCGTTACTTGTCGAGCCCTGATCAGCTCGAGACCGTGGGACGGGTCTATGGCATGCTGATCCAGAACTGCATGGAACTCAACGGCAAGGCACCCGAGGCGCCGGCGCTGCAAGCGGTGGGGTAACCTGCGGGATTCTTTCCCGAGGATCCCCGAGATGAGTTCGAAACCAGCGGCCCCGGACACGGCCACCGTCAAGCATGATCGGCATGGCGCGGTGACCGTGCTCACCTTGTCGTTTCCGCAGCGGCGCAATGCCTTGTCGATGGCGATGCGCGAACAGCTCGAGGCCGCGCTGCAGCAGGCGATGACGGATGCCGAGTGTCGCGTCATCGTGCTGACGGGTGAGGGCGACCATTTCTGCTCGGGGGGCGACATCACCAGTTTCGCCGGTGTCACGCCGGCCAGTGGGCGGGTGCGCATGCAGGGCGCACAGCGCATCGCTCGCCTGCTGACGCGTGGCGAAAAGCCCGTGATCGCGGCAGTCGAAGGCCATGCGGCTGGTGCCGGCCTGTGCATCGCGGCCGATTGCGACATCGTGGTGGCCGCTCGCGACGCCAAGCTGTCCTGTACCTTCAACCGCATCGGTCTGTTTCCCGACCTGGGCGGCGTGTGGTCGATTCCGAATCGCATGGGTCTGGGACGCGCCCGCCTGATGATGATGACCGGGCGGGTGATGGATGCGCAGACTGCGCAGCAGCAGGGGCTGGTCGAGGAAGTGTGCGACCCCGGCCAGGCCCTGGCCGTGGCGATTTCTCTGGCCGAGGAAGTGGCGTCTGTCTCGCCTCTGTCCAATGCCTTGTTGAAGTCAACGCTCGCCCGCGGGCCGATGCCCTTCGAGGATCTGCTGGCGGCCGAGACCGACGCGCAGGCTGTGCTCTATGGCACCGAGGATTTCGAGGAGGGTCGCACAGCCTTCCTGGAAAAGCGCAAGCCGGTCTTCAAGGGACGCTGAGATGCGGCTGCCCGAGCGCATCGGCGGGGTCTATCCGATTGCCCCCACGCCCTTTTTCGACGATGGCCGCATCGATACCGCGTCGGTGGACCGTTTGGTCGACTTCTATCTGGGCATCGGGTCGACCGGCATCACGGTGCTGGGTCAATTGGGCGAAGCGCCCAAGCTGACACACGCCGAGAGCGTCGACATCGCCCGACGCATGATTCAGCGCGCGGCGACGCTGCCGGTGATCGTGGGCGTCTCGGCGCCGGGGTTTGCAGCCATGCGCGAAC
>JBILSK010000557.1:0-2559 GCA_044372165.1 Burkholderiaceae bacterium
AACTGGCGTCGCTGCCCCAGTCGGTCGGCCAGGACCGCGAAGCCCGGAACCGCAAGGACCATCATCAGCGGATAGATCATCAGCAGTCGACCGATTTCCGCGCTGCTGTAGCCCTGCTTCTGCAGACCCAGGGGCACCAGATAGAAGCACAGCCCCGTCAGGATCAACTTCGCCGGAAAGGCGCAACCGAGCAGCATGCCGCGCACACCCGGCGTCCTCCAGGCATCACGCAGATCCGCCAGCCCGAAGTCGACACCCGCCGCCGTCTCGGCCTTTCGGCGCGGCAAGGTCAGGGTGGCAGCCAGCATCGCCAGCAGTGAAAGCACCGCACAGATCAGCAGGGTCGCCCGGATTCCCCAGCGATCGGCGAGCATGCCGCCCAGTGGCGGACCACACAGGCCTGCCACCAGAATGGCTCGGATGAAGATCGCCAGGCTGCTGGCTCGATCCCGACTCGTCGAGGCGTCGATCACCTGCCCCTGCGCCGACACGAAGACCAGCGAGAAGCCCACCGCGCTCAGCAGCCTCGACACGGTGAACAACAGGAGATCGTCGGTGTAGGCGCCGAGCACATAGCCGGCGGCCGCCACGGCACCGCCCAGCGCGAAGCCCTCCATCCGCCCCAGTCGGCGCGAGGCCACCGTGAGCGGAATCTGCAGCATCGCCACCACGGCGAGAAACACCACCAGCGGAAGGCTGCCCAGCACGTCCGCGTGAGCACTGGCTGACTGCACCAGGCTTCTGGCATGGCCCGGCAGAAACGGCCGCATCAATTCCTCGGCCATCATGAACAGGAAGAGCGGCGATCGGACCGCCTGCACGGCCTCGGGTGGCCGTGGCACCCGCTCGATTTGCTCGGGAGTACGACGCAGATCGAGCAGCTTTGCCTCGATCTGGAGCAATTCGCGCGATGCCTTGGCGCCGACCAGCAGCGCCATCAACTCCAGGGCGATCAGCAGCGACACCACACCCAGAAAGGCGATGTCGATCATGGTCGCGCGCAGCTGATTGGCCACCACCTGCCCGTCCAGTCTCACCTGGACCTGGCCGACCTCGATCCCCGATCGTCGGACCGGTTCGACCAGGACCTGATCGCGATCATCGGTCTGCCCGGAGTCGCTCGTTGCGCGGGCGCGGTCGCCTGCCAGCAAGGACATGGCGGCAATTTCGGGATTGCTGGCGCGAAGATCCTCGAAATGCGACTGCACGCCCTGCAATGAATCCAGGGGAATCTCCACATCCAGGGCATATTCGATCAAGGCGGATGAGGCCCGGGCGACCGACTGCGCCTTGCGAACCAGCTCGGGCACGATGTCGCGCTGGCCGATCTGCAGGGCCGTCCAGCCAACCATGGCGAGCGACATCGTGAGTGCCAGGCCCGTCACGATGGACAGCGCCCCCCTGAAACCGAAGTCGAACAGATCGAAACGACGACCGGCCAGGGCACCGGCGGCCAGCCCGCGGCGCCGACGCATGGCACGCACCACCGCCATCGATCCGAGCAGCGTCACCAGACTGCCCGCTGCCAGCGCAATCAGCGCGGAGCGCTTGAGCGCGTCACCCAGGCGCTGGGTGAGGGTGTCGAGCAGCGCGCGCTCGTAGCGAACCACCACGGTTCCGACCACGGCGCCCAGGTCGTTGCGGATGGGGGCCACAACCTCGACCGTGCCAGCGAGCTCCCCGGTGGACGTCCCGCCTGCCTGCCCGACAGTACCCTGCGCCAGCCCGCCCGAGACGGTTTGCGGCGCGCTGCTGAATACCGGGCGACCCGTGGCATCCAGGACATCCATGCGCTTGATCGCGGTATCCAGCGCTGCCTCGCGGCTGAGCAGCTCGGGCAGGGTGACCTGCTCAGGCAGCGCCACCCCCACTGATGCGGCCCGCTCCACCGTCCCGGCCACCCGTTTCGATGTCAGCGCAAACCGGGACTCCACGGCCAGGCGCTCGGCCTTGAGCAGCGTGTTGTAGGCGAAATAGGCGCCCACCGCAGAAAACACGGCCACGATCAGCACGAAGACCGTGATGGCCCGTGCGATGGCGCGCTTCTCAGCTTTCAAAGGGATGGATTCACTCGTCATGCAGACGACTTCGACTCAACTGAAGGGTTGGATGCGCCAAGGCGCGGCTCGCGCCGCGACCGGTCCCTGAGAATCGGGTCGCCGCGCGAGCAACAGGCCGTGCACGGCGTCGGCCGCGCACGGAAGCGACCCGACCTTCAGCAGTCGGTCTTGCCCGTACGCGAGCGGCGCTCGGCGCGAATCTTGTCGACCCCGGCCGCCACCTGGCGATCCAGCTCGGCCACCTTCGCCGGATCCTTGTCCAGTCGCGCCACAGCCACGTCGCGCGCACCTGCCGCCGTCGAGGCGCGACCCGCCTCGGTCAGGATGATGATCCGCTCGACGAGCGCAAGCTGAGCACCTGGCCCCCCCTTTTGCTCGGCAGCAATGTTGTCGGCCAGCGCGTCATTGGTGCGACAGGCCACCGCCAGCTCGTAGGAGCGCTGCGATGCGGGAATCGAGGCAGGCACAGTCGCACCGCTTGCCGGGGCCGATGCGGGCG
>JBILSK010000558.1:0-2555 GCA_044372165.1 Burkholderiaceae bacterium
GGATTTCCCCGCCTCCACCTTGATCCAGGCCGTACGGGTCGGCTCCCCCAAGGTCTTTCCGCCCATGAGGATCGAAATCAACTGCTCCGGCTACATCGGCGGCAGCCGGTAGACGTGTGCCGATCAGTTTCGCCCCCGACTGCCTCACCGTCGCGCAACGGACCCGGGCGGCACCGTGCAGGGCGCACAAATGAAAACGCCACAGCGGTGAGGCTGTGGCGTGGAATTGGTAGGCCGTGCGGGATTCGAACCTGCGACCAACGGATTAAAAGTCCGCTGCTCTACCAGCTGAGCTAACGACCCAAGGTACTGCGTGTTGCTGTTTTTGTTCTTGTGAGCCAGCGATTATAGACAGACTCGACATGACGGTCAAACGCACGGCGTGCGGGCGTGCACGATCGCGGCTCAGGCCATCCGCTCCACGCGCCAGATCTGATAACGCAGGCCCGCCAGCGCACCCAGGAGGAGGGCCGCGAAGGTGATGAAGGATCCGATGGCCAGGGTCGACAGACCGCTCACGCCCTGGCCCAGGGTGCAGCCCAGGCCCGTGATGCCGCCCACGCCCATCAGGGTCGCACCGATCAGGTGATTGGCCGTGTCCTCGGCAGTGCGAAAGCCCTCCCAGCGAAAGCTGCGGGTGAGCAGGGCGTAAGCCAGTGAACCGCAGGCGATGCCCAGCACACTGGCCACTCCCAGGGTCAGGGTGCGGCTCTGATCGCTCCAGAACATCAGCAGTTCCAGGCTGTGCGCAATGGGCGCCACGAAACTCAGGGACTCCAGCCGGTTGGAGTGCGTCCCGACGAAGCGCTCCTCCAGCGTGTTGGGGTCTTCGGGCAGGTAACCGAGATGGCCGCTCACGAACCACACAGCGACCACGCCCAGTCCGACGGCCAGCATGCCGAGCAGGGACCGCGGCGCGCGCACGTCGCGTGAACTCAGGGCCCAGCCCAGGGCTGCTATGCCGATCGGCAGCCCCAGCCATAGATGCAAACGGTGGGCCTGCGCTGGGTCGGTGCCCGCGATCAAGCGCGGCAGGTCCTGGCCGACCGGCAGGTTCAGCGCCAGAGTGTCCACGGTCTGTGTGCGCCACACTGCGGTCAGGCCTTTGAGCGTCATGTAGGCGGTCAAGCCGATCACGATGAAGACCACCAGCGACTTGAGATTCCCGGTGCCGATCCGCAATAGCGTCTTGGTGCCGCAGCCGGACGCGAGCACCATGCCGAAGCCGAACATCAGGCCGCCGGTCAGATGCGACAGCCACAGCAAGCGGGGCGCGGTGTACAGCGAACGGCTGAGGTCGATCAGCCCCGCGTGGGCCAGCATCTGCGTGCCCAGGATGGCCACGCCGATCGCACCGACCCACATTCGAAGGCGGGTCCAGTCGCCCAGGTTCACCACGTCGGACACGGCCCCCATGGTGCAGAAGTCGCTGCGGCTCATCGCCAGCCCCATCAGGAAGGTGATGAGGAAGGCCGCGGCGGTCACCATCCGGGACAGCGAGGTGATGTCGATTTCAGTCATCGCCTGGGGCCCGGGTTTCGGGTGGCATTCAGCGCTTGGGGGGTGTGGCCGGCTTGCTGCCCGCGGAGGCCGGAACGGTGCTGGCGGCCGGTGCGGCCGGAGCGGGAGCCGGTGCTGCGGCGGGGCTTGCCGACAGCGCGGCCAGTCGATCGCGGGCGGTGGCTGCGGCCGGGCTGTCCGGGTACTGCAGCATCATGGCGCGGTAGGTCTCAGCCGCCCCTTTGCGGTCGCCCATGTCGGTCTGTGCCGTGGCCATCAACAGCCAGGCGTCGGGTGCCCGGGGATGATCCGGATGCTTGTTGACGAAGGCTTGCATCGTGGTGAGCGCTGCGCGGTTTTCCTTGAGCGCGAACTGGCAGCTGCCGACCCAGTACTGCACCGCCGGGCTGTAGGGGCTCTGCGGATAGGCGCCCTGGAACTGCTGAAAGCCGGCCAGAGCCGTGCGGAAATCACCCGCCCGGAAGGCGGCCAGCGCAGCCTCGTAGGCGCGTCGCTCGGCCACGTCGACCTTGACCGGCGTGCCATCGATGGTCACGGCTACGGGTTCAAAGCGCTTCATGCGCGTCTCGACTTCGCTGGCGAAGTCGCGTTGACGGCGCTGGGTTTGCGCAATCTCGTTGCTCTGGGTCTCCAGGGTACCGCGCAGCCCGGCGATCTCCTGACGCAGCGTCTGGATCTGGTTCTGCAGATCGAGCTGACCTCGCGCGGTGTTGTCCAGCCGCTCGACGCGCAGCTGGAGGTCTTCCAGGCGACGGTTGACGTCCTTCTGCCACTCTTCGACGCGCGCCCGAAGGTCGAGCACGGCGCGACGGGCTTCGTTGTCGGAAAAGATCTGGGCCTGCGTCGGCCAGCTCGCCGACAGCAGTGCAGCCAGCACCAGGCCGCGGATCGTGTCGCCCTTCAAGATAGTCCCCTTACTGGTAGACCAGGTCGGCACGGCGGTTTTCGGCCTGGGCGCTGTCGTCGCCGCTGGTGGAGCGAGGCTTCTCTTCGCCCAGGCTCACCGCTTCCATCTGACTCTCCGACACGCCGAG
>JBILSK010000559.1:0-2554 GCA_044372165.1 Burkholderiaceae bacterium
CATCTGGAGGGGCGGGACAAGGCCCGCGCAGGCGCTCAAGTACACTGCGGGACCCCGATTCTACGCCCGCCCCCATGACGAGATTCCTGCTGCGCGCGTCGCGACGCCCCGATGGCGCGGCCTGCCAACGGTCGCTGACTGCCACCGGCCTCGTCGCGGCCGCTCTGGCTCTGTCGGCCTGCCAGACGGCGTCGGTGTCGTCGGCCTCGTCGGCCGTGCACGTCGCCAGGCAGGCGACGACCACTGCGACCTCATCGGTGGCGGTCGTGTCCACCCCCTCGGCGCGGTCGGTCAGCCCGGGCGGCGTTGTCGAGCAGGTGCTGCCCAACGGCCTGAAGGTGCTGGTCAAGCCGGATAACCGCGCCCCGACGGTGGCGCACATGGTCTGGTACAAGGCGGGTTCCATCGACGAAGTCAATGGTCGCACCGGGGTGGCCCATGTGCTCGAACACATGATGTTCAAGGGCACCCGCTCGATCGGTCCCGGCGAGTTCTCCCGTCGGGTCGCTGCGATGGGCGGCCGCGAGAATGCCTTCACCTCGCGCGATTACACCGGCTATTTCCAGCAAGTGCACAAGTCGAAGCTCGGCGACGTGATGGCGCTGGAAGCCGACCGCATGGGCAACCTGCAGCTCACCAAGGAAGAGTTCGACAAGGAAATCCGCGTCGTCATGGAAGAGCGTCGGCTGCGCACTGAAGACAAGGCGACCGCGCTCCTCTACGAGCAGCTGATGGCTTCGGTCTTCACCGCCAATCCGTATCGGCAACCGGTGGTCGGCTGGATGAGCGATCTCGAGGCCATGACCGTCGACGATGCACGGGCCTGGTATGACGCCTGGTACACGCCTTCCAACGCGGTCCTGGTGGTGGCTGGTGATGTCGACCCCGATGCCGTGATCGCGCTGGCCGAGTCCACCTACGGCACGTGGCCGGCACGTGCGGTGCCGCCACGCAAGCCGCAGACCGAGCCGGTCCAGAAGGGACTGCGCCGCATCGAGGTCAAGGCGCCGGCCGACAACCCGTATGTGGCACTCGCCTTTCGCGTCCCCGGCCTGAGCTCGATCGATACCGATCGTGAAGCCTTCGCGCTCGAGGTGCTGTCGAGCGTGCTGGATTCCGGTGACAGCTCGCGCCTGACCCGACACATCGTGCGCGGCTCCCGGGTGGCCAACCAGGCCGGGGCCGGCTACAACCTGGTGCAGCGCGGACCGGCGCTGTTCACGCTCGATGGCACGCCCGCCGATGGGCGTACGACGGCCGATGTCGAGCGCGCCCTGCGCGCCGAGATCGCGCGCATTGCCGCAGAAGGCGTGCCGCAGGCCGAACTCGAGCGCGTGAAGGTGCAGTACGTGGCGCAACGGGTCTACAAGCGTGACTCCGTGTTCGGCCAGGCCATGGAGATTGCCGGACTGACCATGGTCGGCCTGTCTTCGGGTGATGCCGACCGCATCCTCACGAAAGTGCGCGCGGTCACCTCCGATGAAGTGAAGGCCGTCGCTGCCAAGTATTTTGGCGATGACGCGCTGACTGTGGCCACCCTGTTGCCGCAACCGATCGCGCCGGGCAGCGTCCGACGCAGCGCACCGCCCGCCGGCGCGCGGCACTGAACCAGGGAAACGACATGACCGACCGAATCAGGCGCGCCCTGCTGCTCGCCACCGGGCTGATGCTCTGGAGCCCGATGTGGGCGCATGCAGCGCTGCCCATCGAGCACTGGACCACCTCGCGCGGTGCCCGGGTGTACTTCGTGCGGGCTGACGCCATCCCGATGCTCGATGTGAACATCGACTTCGACGCTGGTGGCCGCTACGACCCACCGCGCAAGGATGGCCTGGCCTCGATGACCGCCAGCATGCTGGCGCGTGGCGCAGCCGACCTCGATGAGGCCGCGATCGCCGACCGCATCGCGGACATCGGTGCGGTGCAGGGTGCCTCGGCCGATGACGACCGGCTGAGCGTGGCCATCCGCACCTTGTCCAGCACGGCCGAACGTGAGGCCGCGATCGAGCTGCTGGCCAGCCTGGTGTCGCGGCCGACCTTTCCCCAGGCGCCGCTCACGCGGGAGATCGAGCGCTCGCTGCAGGCGCTGCGTGAATCGTTGACCCGACCGGGCTCGATCGCCCAGCGGGCGTTCTATCCCCTCATCTATCCGCAGCATCCCTACGGCAGCCTGGCCGACGAAGCGAGTTTTCGTGAGATTCGCCGCGATGACCTCGTCGCCTTTCATCGTGCGCGCTTCGCCGCCTCGGGCGCAGTGGTGTCCCTGGTGGGCGCAGTGACGCGCGCGCAAGCCGAGGCGATCGCCGAACGGCTCACCCGCGACTTGCCCGCAGGCTCGCCTGCGCCGGCCCTGCCGCCGGTGCGCATGCCTGCTCCAGTGGAGCGGCGTATCGCGCATCCGGCCAGCCAGAGCCATCTGCTGATCGGTGCGCCAGCGATCGTTCGCAGTGATCCGGATTTCTTCCCGCTCTTCGTGGGCAACTACGTGCTGGGCGGCGGCGGCTTCGTGTCGCGCCTGACCACCGAAGTGCGCGAAAAGCGCGGCCTGTCCTAC
>JBILSK010000054.1:0-8519 GCA_044372165.1 Burkholderiaceae bacterium
AATGTTCTGATCGACATGACTGAGGCCGTGCGGAATGCTGTTGATCCGAATGGACGGCGCGAACCGCAGCCTCACGTGTTCGCGAATGACGCGGGATCGACAGACCCAGGACTCGGGTTCCGTAGACCTTGGACGGGAAGCGGCCATCCCAGACAGCCAACCCGAAGACAGGCCCACCGGGATCTTCATGGCTGCCGGCCCCGGCACGTTGGCGATCGGGTCCAGTTCGAAGCTCGCTTTCAGTCTCCAGGGCTCGTCCAGATCCAGCGGATCCGAAAAGTCCAGACTGCCGCTCCCCGTCTCGCCGAATCGCGCCAGCAGTGCCGCGACCACAAGCGCTTCAGGCTCTGCGCGTGCTGCCGCACGCGCAGCACGCGAGTCTCCTTCCATCACGCCGGTCAGGGTGCTGACACTGCGACCGACGATCCTGCCGTCCGCCGTCACCGCCATGTCGACTCGATTCTCGGTCACATGGTCCGGCGCACGCATGGCAGGGGTGCGGCCCAATCGGTTCAAGGCCGTGAGGATCACTGGCTTGTCCATGTCCTCGAAGGGCAAGCCGCCAAAAGGTGTGGTTGGGTCGGTCGAATCGATGTAGAGGTCGAGGGCCGGCACGTAGGTGATCACGTGATTGAGCGGCCCGCCGATACCCACCCGGGGCAAGCGATAGGCCTGCCCCAGGTTGATCAGCGCCGGACTGCTCTCGATGTCCAGCGCAGCCAGCAGCGCCTCGAGCAGGACCACATGGTCCTTGCAGTCACCGTAGCGACTGGCGAGGATCTGCTCGGCGGGTCGGGGCACGAAGCCGCCATTGTCCAGATCCACCGAGATGTAGCGGATATTGGACGCCACCCAGTGATGCAGGGCGCGCACCCGAGCCCGCAGATCGGAGTGGCCGCCCGTGATTGTTCGTGCCTGAGCCCGCACACCCGGAGTGACCCGTGACATGGGCGCGGCGCGAGACTGATAGAGCGCGCCGTATGAAAGTGGATCGGGCAAGGTGCTCACCCGCAGGACATCGGCCTCGTCGTGTTCGTCCACGCGCTGTGAGCTGAGCGGTTCGGTGTCCGTTCGGCGATAGATGAAGCGATACCGCACCCGGCCATCTTCTGTTCCCAGCAGCCCACCGGAACCGCCGCGCTGCTCGACATGAAGCCTCATGGCCTGGGGCAGATCGATATCGAGGCGAAAGTCTTCCTCGGCACGCTCGCGGGTGAACAGGAATCCGGTCATGAAATGCCCGGGGAACTGGGGCGTGTGGCAGCGGATCCTGACGATGTATCGAAGGCGGCTGCCAACACCGACCCTCGGAAATACGATCGACTTCTGTCGGGTCTCGCTGAAGCTGTTGGCCGAGCTCACCACGGCGGCGTCGCGCGTGTGAATGGCTGAATCTGCAACCGCGATCACCTCGCCGTCTGGCTGAATCGTCCAGGCCTCGATCGATTCGACCTCCTCGCGCACACCATGATGCATGACGTTCTGCACGCCTGCCGCTTCGATGCCCGCGGGGGTTTCGATGCGAATGATCTGCTCGCGTACCGACCGATAACTGCCGTCTGACGCCAGCACCATGCTCAGGTGGTCGCGCTCGTACACGAACGGCGGCACAAAGCCCTGCCCTGCCTGAACCCGGCCCGTTGCAAGAAGAAGCCATGCCGCCAGCATCACCTGGGAAAGACACCCGGACCGTGTCATGCCTTGATATCCGTATTCCAGTCGCCCACCTGCTGCATCTCGAGCCGGTCCTTGGGACAGATCGGTGCGCCGAAGGAGACGAACCGCTTGAGCATGGGCACTTCGAAGCCACAGGCCTCGCACCGAGCCCGAGGGCGGGGCGGCCGGGATGACACGCGTCGAGTGATCGTGAGCTTCGCATGCGGATACGACCCGAGCTGCTGCGACAACTCGGTCAGTCGCGCCTTCAAGGCCGTGCCGGCCGAAGCACTGCGCATCGGCCCCTGCAGGCCGATGGCCACCGCCATCTTTCGAAATTCGGGTCCGTGCCGACTCTTGCAGTCATCGGCCGCATGGACCAACTCGTGCACCAGGGTGTCGAGCACAGCTACCGGGTCTTCGAGCACCGGCGACACGAAGATCTGATTCACCCCATCTTCGGACAGCGCGGTCGGCCAGCACTGCCCGATATGCGCGCCAGTGCGACCCGTGCTGGGAAACCCCACCGACACCCTGACCACGGGCACGGTGATCTTCAGGGCGGCAAACCAGGGGCGAATCTGGTCGACGGCGCGCATCATCCAGGTTTCGCGGTGAATCAAGAGACCCTCTGAAGACATCCGAACACTCCGCACTGATGGGCGCACCCGACGCGGGCGCTGGACGCGGAGAATCGATCGACCTGCTCACCGCGGCAAGCACTCGAGGGTAGCCGAGCACAAGCTCATGCGGTGAGGCTCTGACGCATGGCCCCCTGCTCACCCGCGCCTGAGCGGGGCCGGCAAGGGGTGCGCCGGTGAGTCGGCCAGGCGGTACAACGCCGCAGGCCGGCGGCTGCTGGCGCGGAATTCACCGGTTTCCTCGATCACTCCGGCTGACAGCAGGCGAGTTCGGAAGGCGGACTTGTCCAGCTCGCGGCCGAGGACAATCTCGAAGGTGTGCTGCAGCTGCGGCAAGGTGAATGTCGACGGCAGCAGGGAAGCAGGCAGCACGGTGTACTCGACCTTGCTGCGCAGGCGCGCCAGTGCCACTTCGAGCAGTTGTCCATGGTCGAAGGCCAGCGGCGCAGGCAGCGCACCGCCCTCGATCGGAAACCAGCGTTGCGGTGCCGACCCTCGTGCGGGGGGTGAGGCATCCGAGGCGATGAGCGCGAAATATACCGTGGTGACCGACCAGTCCCTGGGGTCACGCGCCGCACTGCCCCAGCTGCCGAGCTGCTCCAGGTAGGGCGTGCTCACCCCCGTCTTTTCCATGAGCTTGCGGCGTGCGCAGTCCTCGATGCTCCCATCGCGCTGCACATCCACGAACCCTCCAGGCAGCGCCCATCGGCCGGGAAACGGTTCACCGAGCACCTCATCGCGCTGCACCAGCAGCACGCTCAAGACGTCATCGCGGATCGAGAAGATCACCACATCCACCGTGACCAGCGGACGGACGATGCGCTCGACCGGGACGGAGCGGCTGCTCTCGCTCCCACGTCGGGCAGCGCCTGTCGGGGAGGGAGACCTTGCTTGGGGACGAGTCATGGCAGGGGGATGAACGAAGTACTTGAACAAGTTGTAATTTACAACTATTCTTGGGTTGTCTTTCACAACTTATTAGAGTCCGCCATGTCCATCCGTACCAGCTCCAGTCATCCGCTTCGCATCGACACCCTGTCCATCCCGGGCATTCCCGGCACGCTCGGCCTGACCTTGTGCCCGGGCAAGCGCGGCCCCAGCAGCATCGGATCCCACGTCTGGGACCGCTCGCTGCTCCTCGACGCCGCTGGTGTCGCTGACTGGGGGGCCGACCTGTGGATCTGTCTCATGGAGCCCGACGAACTGGCACTGTGGGAGGTGGCCTCACTGCCCGCCGTGGCGGGCACCGTGTCCCGGTTCTTCAACCTGCCGATCACCGACGTTCAGGCGCCCGATCACCGCTTCGACTCGGCCTGGAAGCAGGTCGGTCCGATCATCCACTCGAGCCTGCGCGCCGGGGGCAAGGTGTTGCTGCACTGCCGCGGCGGCCTGGGGCGCACCGGCACGGTCGCTGCCCGGCTGCTGGTCGAGTTCGGGCTGGATCCCGATCAGGCCATCCGCCGGGTTCGCGCCGCACGACCCGGCGCCATCGAGACGGTCGCGCAGGAAGCGTGGGTCCGCCGGCTCTCGGCGCAGCGCGGCATCGCATGCCCTCCTGCGGCGCCTGCGGTCCCTGTGACCCCTGTGGTCACGAGCCACCCTGCAGGCGGTCGCAGGGCCGAGCGCGCGCGCGCCGGCCTGCTCGGCCTGCTGGTGGGCGATGCACTGGGTGTACCGCACGAATTCAAGACGCCGGCGGCCATCCTGCCACGCGAGCAGATCGAGATGGTGGTGCCTGACGACTACCCCCGCAGTCACGTCCGCGTGCCGCCAGGCACCTGGTCGGACGACGGAGCGCAAGCGCTGTGCCTGCTCGACAGCCTGCTGTCGCGCGGTTACCTCGACCCGAATGATCTTGCCAGACGACTGCTCGCATGGCGCGACACCGGTTACATGGCGGTGGACAGGCAGGTCTTCGATATCGGCATCCAGACCCAACGCGCCGTGGACCGAATCCGGTCGGGCGTGCCCGCGCTGGAGGCGGGTGACCGAGCTCCCGGTGCCAGCGGCAACGGCTCCCTGATGCGCGTGCTGTCGCTGGCGCTGTGGCACCGAAGCGGCCGATTCGAGCTGTTCGAGTCGGCCATGCTGCAATCCCAGGTCACCCACGGCTCCCTGCAGGCACAGCTGTGCTGCGCGCTGTATTGCGGCGTGGCCGACAGCCTGCTGGAAGGACTGCCTCGCGCGCTCGCCTGGCAGGCAACGATCGAGTCCTTGCGGGAGCACTGCAGTCTGCGGCCCGCTTACCGGGAGGTCCTCGAGCGGGACATCCTGGACAGCCCGCGGCGCTTCAAGCCAGGCGGCAGCGGGCATGTGGTCGATGCGCTGTGGTCAGCGCACGCCTGCTTGCAACAGGACGATTACGCCAGTGTCGTGCGTGCAGCGATCGCCCTGGGCGACGACACCGACACCACCGCGGCGATTGCCGGCGGGTTGGCAGGGATCGTTTTCGGCGAGGCGGGCATCCCCGAACGCTGGCGGTCGGGTCTGCGTGGACAAGGTCTGTCTGCACCGCTGTTGAACGGTCTCGAAGTCCATCACGGCTGAACATGACTTTTGATACCGTTGTTTGCGACAGCTTTGGTGTATCATAAACCCATGTCGCAGCCCACCCTCGCCATCGCACCATGACCGCCCCCGTCGGCCGGCCAACAGACCCGGGGCCGCGGGTCTTTTCCATTGACGAGCTCGGCACGCTCGCCAATGTGCCGGTGCGCACAGTGCGGTACTACATCCAGATCGGTCTGCTTGATCGGCCGGAAGGTGAGAAGCGCGGAGCTCACTACCTGAGCCACCACCTTGAGAAACTGCTTCGTATCCGACAGCTCACCGAAGCCGGGGTTTCCCTGGAGCGCATTCGCGACGTGTTATCGGGCACGCCCCCCGCCGTCCCGCCCAAGCCTCGTGCGGCAGGCGGCGTGGAAGTCTGGAGTCACCTGATCGTGGCTGACGGCCTCGAGCTTCACCTGGAACCGGGGCGCGCCGGCCTGTCTGCCGAGCAGGCACGCGCCCTCTTCGCCGAAGTGATGCACGCCTATGAGCGCATCGTGAAGGTCGGTGGCGACAGCCCCTGACCTGTTCCGACCCACAGGTCAGCCCCACCCGGGCCGGCCTGCATTTCGATTGCTTCACCCACAGGGGCCGATGACGCTCGTTCTTCGGTCGAGCCCCCTTTACGCCGTTTTTCTGGAGGATGAGTCGATGACGACACCCACGATCATGACGATGACCGACGACGATCAACCCGAGTTCGGGTCGACCAAGCGCATGTCGCTTGAGCGCGTGTCTGCGCAGGGGTCGGTGGACGGGCTGATGCTCACCATGAGCTTGCGCCAGGTCTATCGCAACCTCACCGCGCAGACGCTGGAAACGGTCTACACCTTTCCGCTGGCATTCGACGCCGTGCTGCTCGGAGTGAGTGCCGAGTTGGCCGGTCGACGCCTGCAGGGCATCGTCCAGACTCGGCAGCGCGCCGAACGCGACTACGAGGAAGCGATTGCCAGCGGCGACGCCCCGGTCCTGGTCCAGAAATCTGCCGACAGCCTCTACACCGCCAATCTGGGCAATCTGAAGCCGGGCGAAGAGATGGTGATCGAACTTCGGT
The DNA here is from genome assembly GCA_044372165.1 of Burkholderiaceae bacterium. Taxonomy (GTDB): domain Bacteria; phylum Pseudomonadota; class Gammaproteobacteria; order Burkholderiales; family Burkholderiaceae_E; genus UBA4615. The sequence continues at coordinate 5,902 of JBILSK010000054.1, forward strand.
ATGCCCAGCTGCTGCATCGCGTGCAGGATCGCGTTCAGGTCAGACTGCCGCTTACCATCGCACCGCGCTACGGCTCGGCCGCCGCAGCCGGCATCAAGGTGCACGAAGCGGTCGAATCCAGTGCGCGCGTGTCCTATCCCTTCGAGCTCGAACTCGCGGTCAAGGGCGCGCTGGCCCTGGGTGAGCTGAGCTCGCCCAGCCATCGCATTGCCGTCGTGCGCACCGAGTCGGGCATGCGTATTCGACTGGCACAAGACAGCTGGCTGGACCGGGACGTCGTGCTGGACCTGCAGCAACCCGTCGGCGCACCTTTGCCTTGCGAAGCCCTGCTTGCACCCAGCGCGAACGGAAGCGTGGTCCTGGCAAGCTTCAGCCCACCCGAGATGCTGCCGCCACGATCGGCCATCGACCTCAAGATCCTCGTCGATTGCTCGGGTTCGATGGCAGGCGACAGCATTGTCCAGGCGCGCGCGGCCTTGCACGACATCCTGGGAGAACTGGGCGAAACCGACCAGTTCTCCTATTCGAAGTTCGGCACATCAAGTGAGCATGAATTCAAGCGATTGACCACGGCCGACACCGCATCGCTGTCCCGGGCAGCGGCGGCGATCGACCGGACCGATGCCGACATGGGTGGCACGGAGCTGGCAAATGCGCTCGAATACACACTAAGCATTCGCGGTGCCCGGGAGCGGGCGGACATCCTGCTGATCACGGATGGCGATGTCTGGGAGATCAGGTCCATCGTCGAAGACACCCTGCAGTCACACCACAGGATCTTTGCGATCGGGGTGGGCAGTGCGCCGGCCGAATCCTTGCTGCGACGACTGGCCGAAGATACCGGCGGCGCCTGTGAGCTGGTTGCGCCCAACGAAGCCATTCGCCCTGCGGTGCTGAGAATGCTCAAGCGCATTCGCAGCGCTCGCACCGAGAAACTCACGCTTGCCTGGGGGCGCAAACCTGCATGGGTCACGCAGCTGCCTCACAGCGTCTTTGCAGGCGACACCCTTCACGTCTTTGCCGGATTCAACGAGCCGGTTCACGCAGTGGACGCCACCCTGAGCTGCGAGTTCGTACCGGAGCGTGGCGTGCGTGACAGCATCGGTCCGTGGGCTGCGAGCGGACAGACTGACAGTGCCGCGAGCACGCAATTGCGACTCACGGTCCATGCACGGGCTGAGCACGGCGCACCTGCGTCCTGGGCACTCGAGGAGCTGCCCCGCATCGCAGCCTGGCAGCGTATCCAGGACGCCGCCCAGCGAATCAAACAACGCACCGTAACCCAGGAGTGGGCGCTCGATCTGGCCCTGGAACACCAGCTGGTGACGCCACAGACCTCGCTGTTCCTGGTTCACGTCCGCACGACTGATGAGCAGACCAGCGGCATGCCCTCACTGCAGCGCATCGAGCACATGCTCGCAGCAGGCTGGGGGGGCATGGGCAGCGTGCTGGACAACGAGGGGCCGCGCGAGTTCACCCGTGCCTGCCGAATGGGCCCGCTGCTCGTGGACGAGTCCACGATCGGTGAGTGGGAGGCGATGCGCCTGCAGGATGCCAGCAGCCCGGAGGAGTCGGACCTGTTCACCGACGCACACGAGTATCAAGAGCCGGAGACGTCCATCGATGAGCTGCTGGACAACATTGAAGCCTCGATGGAAGACGGCGACTGGCCTTACGACCTGAGTGAGCTGTGGTGGGGGGGGCGAGAGCCGGACAAGGTCAAGACGCTACTGGCCGAGCTGATCGCGCGCGGCCTGACCCCCGTTCAGGCCCATGCCGTCCTGCTCCAGGCAGTCATCAATCGCTTCGGCCAGGAGGGGCGCCCCGGCAAGAGTCAAATCAGGAAGATTGCGGAGGAAGTGCAGACCATTCCCGCAACCAGGCTTCAGGGTCTGGAACTGCTGCTGGAGGCGACGTTCGAGACGGCCACACTGCAGAGCTGGTGATCATTGCGCGACGAGCCGCCTTCATTGAAACCGGCCCGCCCGCTCACGCCCCCAGCAACTCCAGCCAGCGCGGCAGCCACTTCGTGCGCAAGTCATACCCTTGCACCGCAGTGCGCCGCGCGGCTTCCCTCAACCCGGGAGGCGGTGCCTCGATTGCACGCGCCACCGTGCGCGCAATGGCTTGCGGATCGAAGAAGTCGGTGAGCAGGCCGTTTTCGCCATCCCGAATGACTTCGGTGACCGGCGCGGTATCCGACCCCACCACCAAACAGCCGGCAGCCATGGCCTCAAGCATCGACCAGGACAGCACGAAGGGGACGGTGAGGTACACATGCGCGGCCGACACCTGCATGACCCTGAGGTAGTCCGCGTAGGGCAGGCGTCCCGCAAAATGCACACGGCTCCAGTCCACTCGCGTCGACACTTCCGCGCAGTACATCTGCCGGTAGGTGGTGCCCGCAGGCGGGCGTCGACCATAGCTCACCCGGTCGCCCCCCACGATCACCACATGCGCATTCGGGCGCAGGGCCTGCAAGGTGGGCAATGAGCGCATGAAACTGTGAAAGCCCCGATAGGGCTCCAGGTTGCGTGCCACATAGGTCACCAGCTCGTCGCCCAGTCTGAACACGCGGTCCTTCACCCGCACCCAGGCCAGGGGGTCCGGCTTCACCA
>JBILSK010000560.1:0-2551 GCA_044372165.1 Burkholderiaceae bacterium
GATCCTGCAGATCTTCTTTGCCATCCACGATCCGACCACGCCGAACCGCCAGGGCAATGACATCGGGACCCAGTACCGCTCGGTCATCCACACGCATTCGGCCCAGCAGCAGGAAATCGCCCAGGCACTGATCGAGGAGCTCGAGCGCCAGCGGGTGTTCGATGACCCCATCGTTACCGAAGTTCTTGAGGCTCCCCGCTACTGGCCGGCCGAGGCCTATCACCAGGATTACTTCGCCCGCAATCCGTTCCAGGGCTATTGCATGATGGTGGTCGGCCCCAAGGTGGCGAAGTTCAGGAAGCAGTTCGCCGGCCGGCTCAAGCGCACGACCTGAGTCTGCAGCGACGCGGGTCACGGCCGAAGGCCCGGCCCTCGCATCACGGATCGCGCCTGAAAAATTTATTTTATTCAGGTATGGTCGCGGCTTCGGCCGCGCGCTGTGCGGTCTCTCGACGTCAAGATATCAAGGAGTCTCCCCGTGTCCTTCAAGCGCATGCTGCTGGTGTTTTCTCTGGCACTCGGTCTGACCGGGTGCGGTTACAACGACATCCAGGTGGCCGACGAGTCCACCAAGTCGGCGTGGTCCGAGGTGCTGAACCAGTACCAGCGCCGCTCAGACCTGATCCCCAATCTGGTCAATACCGTCAAGGGTTACGCGGCCCAGGAAAAAGAGGTGCTGACGCAGGTCACCGAGGCGCGCTCGCGGGTGGGCCAGATCAAGGTCGACCCCAGCAATCCGGAGTCTCTCAAGCAGTTCGAGTCGGCCCAGCGCGACATGGGCAGCGCACTGAGCCGCCTGCTGGTGGTGACCGAGAACTATCCGCAGCTGAAGTCCGATCAGAACTTTCGTGAACTGCAGGCCCAGCTCGAAGGCACCGAGAACCGGATCACCGTGGCTCGCAAGCGCTATATCGACGCGATTCAGTCCTTCAACGTGACAGTCCGCCAGTTCCCGGTCAATCTCACGGCGATGGTGTTCGGCTACAAGGACAAGCCGCAGTTCGCGGTCGAAAACGAGCGCGAGATCTCCAAGGCGCCGACGGTCAATTTCGGCTCGCCGGCGCCTGCGCCGTCCAAGTAAGGCGGGTGGGATGACCGGATCCGGCCTCGTCGCGATCACGCACGGTCCGTTCGTGGGTGATCGGTGGGGTGCGCGCGTGCGCGCCCTGGCGACGGCGGTGGTGCTGCTGCTTGCAGCGGTCACGGCGTTTGCGCAGCAGCTGGTCGCCGTGCCCGCGCTCACTGCGCGGGTCACCGACCTCACCGGGACCCTGTCGTCGCAGCAGCGCCTGCAGCTCGAGGGCATGTTGGCCGGTATCGAGCAGACCAAGGGCTCGCAGGTGGCCATCCTGATCGTGCCCAGTACCCAGCCGGAGGCGATCGAGGAGTATTCGATGCGCGTGGCCGAGGCCTGGAAGCTCGGGCGCGGCAAGGCCACGGCGCAGCGCGACACGGGCAAGAGCACGGCGACCGCCATCGATGACGGTGTGCTGATCCTGGTGGCCAAGAATGACCGCAAGGTCCGGATCGAAGTGGGCTACGGACTCGAAGGCGCGATCCCCGATGCCGTCGCCAAGCGGATCATCAGCGAGTCGATCTCGCCCCACTTTCGCCAAGGCGATTTCGCCGGCGGCTTGCAGGCTGCGATCGAGGACATCGGACGGCGGGTGCGGGGAGAAGACCTGCCGGCACCCTGGCAGCCCGGAGATGCCGGGTCGGGTGAGCTCGATGGCGGCCTGCTGCCGGTCATCCTGGTGGCCTTCTTCGTCGGGCTGGTGGTCGCACAGATCTTCGGTCGCATCATTGGTGCCGGCGTGGGCGGCACGGGGGCGGGGTTTGCAGCCACGGCCGCGCTGGCTTCCACGCCCCTGGGGGCTGCAGTCGGTGTCGGTGTCGGCCTGCTGGTGCTGTTGATGGGTGGCGGGCGCAGCAGCGGCGGTGGGCCAGGCGGGGGTGGTCTGCGTCAGGTCGGGCCACGAACGTATCGCCAGGGGCCCATCATCATTCCGGGAGGCTTCGGCGGCGGAGGCGGTTTCGGTGGAGGGGGTGGTGGCTTCGGAGGCGGCATGGGCGGCGGGTTTGGCGGCGGAGGGGCTTCCGGTGACTGGTGATGCCATCCTGTCGGTGAGGAACCACGCAGGTTCGAACGCATCGTGCGGCGCGCCACACGCGTGCGGTCAGGTGTCTCGATGAGCCCCTTTTCCGGTCTGTCGCGCTGGCTCAGCCACATGTGGATCGGTCCGGCGCATGTGCGCCGCGCCATCACCCGTGCCGACTTTCTCGCGATCGAGCAGGCAATCACGGCGGGTGAGACGCGCCACCATGCCGAGCTGCGTTTTGCGGTTGAGTCATCCCTGGACACCCGCGAGCTGTGGCGCGGCGTCCAGGCGCGCGAACGCGCACTGGACGTCTTCTCCCACTTCCGGATGTGGGATACCGAAGACGACAACGGTGTGCTCATCTACCTGCTCTGGGCCGATCATGCGGTCGAAGTCGTGGTCGATCGCGGTGTGGCCGCACGGGTCGACACGTCCGTGTGGGAAAACGCCTG
>JBILSK010000561.1:0-2550 GCA_044372165.1 Burkholderiaceae bacterium
GGCACTGCCCGGGACGCCCGGATCACGGCGAGCGCATGCTTGCGCGAGCAAGACGCTGGCGTCGTTGCTCGAAGAGGCATACGGCGGCCGCCGCAGCGACATTGAGCGACTCCACGCCATCAGTCTGCGGAATGCGCACCCACTGATCCACATCGGGGGCGAGATTTGCCGAGACGCCCTCGCCTTCGCTGCCGAACACCCACACCGTGGGCGCGATCAGGTCGAGCTCGAACAGGGAGGCCGACTCCTGCAAGCGCGTACCCAGCACGCGCCCAGCCAGACGGTCGCGAACACTGTCCCAGGCCGCTGATTCGTGAATTTCAAGATGAAAATGCGCGCCCATGCCCGCGCGCAGGACCTTGGGTGACCAGCACCAGGCGGTGCCCGGTGCGGTGATCACCGTCGGAATGCCGGCGGCCGCGCCACTGCGCAGCAAGGTGCCCACGTTGCCGGGATCCTGGATGCGATCCAGGAACATCACGTCGCCTTCGATGCGCTCGGGCAAGGACGGACGCGGCGTGGCGATCACGAAGGCAATCCCCACGCCCTGCGCAAGCGTGGACATTGCACCGAACACCTCGTCGGCAACCAGCACCGGTTCGATACCGTGGCCCTGCAGCAGGGCGGCCACCTGCGGATGACCCAGTGCGGCATCGGCCACCAGCGCCGCATGCGGGCGTCCATGGCGCTGCCCATAGGCCTCGCACAGGTGGATGCCCTCGATCACCGAACGGCCGGTCTTGCGCCGCTCGCGAGCCGAATGGGCCAGCTCGGCCACCTCGCGAACCAGGGGATTGTCGCGAGAGCTGATGCGTCGCGGAGCGCTGGTCATGAGGAGATCAGCATGGCGCGTACCGGCGCGAAACTGCGGCGATGCGCCGCACAGGGACCGTGCTCGCGCAGCCGCGCGATGTGCTCGGCCGTGGGATAGCCCTTGTGGCGATCAAAAGCGTATTCGGGGTGCTGCGCGTGCAGCCGCAGCATGTCGGCATCGCGAACGGTCTTGGCCAGGATGGAGGCGGCCGAGATCGCCGGATCCAGCGCATCGCCGCCCACCAGCAACTGCATCTCGCAGCTCAAGCGTGGCGCACGGTTGCCATCGATGCGCGCCAGGGTCGGCACGACCGACAAGCCTTCGACCGCCCGCTGCATCGCCAGCAGACTGGCCTGCAGGATGTTCAGGCGATCGATTTCCTCGACCGAGGCGAACGCCACGCTCCAGGCGGTCGCATCGAGACGGATCTGCTCGGCCAGGGCCTCGCGGCGCACTGCGGACAACTGCTTGGAGTCGCGCAGTCCGGCAATCGGGCGCGCGGCATCGAGCACGACCGCAGCGGCCACCACTGGACCGGCCAGCGGCCCGCGCCCGGCTTCATCGACACCACAGACGATGGCCAGATCAGCGCACCACAGGCCGTCTTGCTGCGGGGCGTCGATCGAACCCGAACCCGCCAAGCGTCGTGCGCGATTCATGCCGACACCCGAGCGCGCACGCTGTCGCGCAGATTCAGCAGCGCGTCGGCCGCACGACGCCCGCAGTCCTGGCGCAGCACCTCGTGCAAGGCCGCGAAGCGCTCGGCCAGGCCCGCGGCCTGCGCAGGATCATCGAGCTGCGCCAGCAGCGCCGCACCCATGGCCTGCGGCGTGGCGGCGTCCTGGATGAATTCCGGCACCACTGATTCCTGGCACAGGATGTTGGGCAGGCCGATCCAGGGCAGATAGCCCATGCGCCGCATCATCTGGTAGCTCAACCAGGCCATGCGATAGGCAATCACCATGGGCCGGCGAAACAGCGCCACTTCCAGCGTGGCGGTACCGCTGGCCACCAGCACGGTGTCGGACGCCGCCATGACCTCGTGCGAGTGCCCCATGATCAGCCGGCAATCGGTGTTCGCAGGCAACTCGGCATCGGCCAGCATGCGACGCAAGGTCTGGTAGATCCGCGGGGTGGCGGCCGGCACCACGAAGCGCAGCTCGGGGCGCTGGCGGGCCAACCACGCGATGGTCTGCACAAACACCGGCGCGATGTAAGTGATCTCGCTGCCGCGACTGCCGGGCAGCACCGCCACGACCTGCCCTGAGTCGGGCAGCCCCAGCGTGGCCCGCGCCGCGCTGCGATCGGCCTGCAGGGGGATTGCGTCGGCCAGCGGATGACCGACATAGGTGGCCGCAATGCCGGCCTGATCATAGAGCGGCTTTTCGAAGGGAAAGACCAGCAGCATGTGGTCGACCGAACGGGCAATTGTGTGGATGCGCTCGCCTCGCCAGGCCCAGATCGAAGGCCCGATGAAATGCGCTACACGCACGCCCTGGGCACGCAGCCGAGCTTCCAGGTCGAGGTTGAAATCCGGTGCATCCACGCCCACGAAGACATCCGGCTGCCAGGCCTTGAGGCGGGCAAACAGCTGATTACGGGTGCGCAGCAGACGCGGATAGGCGCGCAGCACTTCGACATAGCCGCGCACCGCCAGTGCTTCCGAGGGCCACCAGGCCTCGAAGCCTTGCGCGTCCATCGCCGGGCCACCGATGCCCGCAGCCTGCAGGCCGCCC
>JBILSK010000562.1:0-2547 GCA_044372165.1 Burkholderiaceae bacterium
AGGCCGCGCGCCGGGCCGCTCAGGCCCGTGCCCGCGCCTTGAAGAGCTCGCGCAGGTTCACCTCGCGTGGGCCCGGCACCAGTTCGATCGCATCGCCCGCGCTCACCGAACCTGGGGCAATCACCGCCAGGTAGCTGCCGCAAAAGCCCGAGCTCACCATCATCTTGCTGGCGTGCACGAAGCCCATCGCGGCATTGAACTTGAAGCAGGGAAAGCGCGGCTCGCTCACCGCGAGCACGCAGTTCGGCAGGCGCAGCTGATCGCCGATCCACAGGCGATCTTCGGTGAGGCCTTCGAGGGTCAGGTTCTCGCCCAGCAGGCCCGGTGGCACCGGGTCATCCCACAAGGACACGCCCGCTTGTGCGCGCACCGTGCGCCAGAAGGGCAGGTGCTCGGCCGGATAGGCATAGACCGCCTTGCCCGGCCCGCCGTGCACCGAGAGATCGGCCTGCTCGTCGCCGGTCAACCCGAGGCGACCCACCGTAACCGGCCCGTCCACCGGCTGCTTGCCGATGGCCGTGAGCACCGTGCGCCCGTTGATGCTTACCGAGCGCGCCTGGGCGACATTGACCTGCAGAACCTTCACGGTCACTCCGGCTGAATGCCCACGCTGCGCATCACATTGCCGAAGATGCCCAGCTGATCCTTCACCAGGGTGCCCAGCACTTCAGGCGTGGAGGGCACCAGCAACAGGCCGAGCTTGTCGAACTGCTCGACCACCTCGGGCTTGCGCAGCGCGAGATTGATCTCGCGCGACAGGCGATCGACGATCTCGCGCGGCATGCCCTTGGGACCGAAGCAGCCGCCCCACGGCGCGATGTTGATCAGCGGCTGACCCGCTTCGGCCACGGTGGGCACCTGCGGGTAGGTGCGCGAACGCTGCGGCAGCAGCACGGCCAGCGGCTTGAATTTTTCCTTGAGCATCTGCGGCAGCACCGCCGGGCTCACCCACATCGCCGGCACGCGACCGCCGACCAGATCGATCACCGCCTGGCCCTCGCCCTTGTAGGGGACATGGTTCATCTGCAGGCCATTGGCTTCGATCAGCTGACCCATGGCCAGGATGCTCGAGCTGTTGCCGCTGCCGTAGCTGATCTTGCCCGGGTTGGCCTTCACATAGGCGATGAACTCGGCCAGGGTGTTGGCAGGAATGCTGGGCGCAACCGTCAGGAAGAAGCTGAACAGCACCATGTTCGCGATCGGGGTGAAGTCCGTGATCGGGTCATAGGGCGGGGTCTTCTTCAGGTTGGGCACATAGGACAGCGAAGACGCGGTCGCAAAGAAGAGCGTGTGGCCATCGGGTGCCGAGCGCATCACTTCCTGTGCCGCCACCACGCCGTCTGCGCCCGCGCGGTTTTCCACCAGCACCGGCTTGCCGAGCGCATTGCCCAGGTGCACCGAAAGCACGCGGGCGCCCAGGTCGGCACCGCCGCCCGCAGGGAAGGGCACGATGAAGCGGAGCGGCTTGTTCGGCCAATCCGATTGCGCGCTCGCGATGCGAGGCAGTGCCGCGCCCAGTGTTGCGGCGCCGCCCGCAGCGAGCACCTGACGCCGTGTGGTGTCTGTCGTTTTCATGTGAGGACTCCCTGAACGGACGTCGGTGTCGCCGGCACGATGCCGGTCACTCCTGCTGGATGCCCGCAGTGCGCATGGTATTGGCAAACACGGTGCGCTGCTCTTTTACCAACGCGGCCAGTGCATCGGGCGTGGAGGGCAGGGGCAGCAGGCCAAGCTTGTCGTACTGCTCGACCACGTCAGGGCGACGCATCACGCCGTTGAAGTCCTTCGAGATGCGCTCGACGATGTCGCGCGGCATCCGGGCCGGTCCGAACAGGCCACCCCAGGGCGAGATGTTGACCAGGGGCTGGCCGGCTTCGGCCATGGTCGGAATCTGCGGGAAGGTGCGCGTGCGCTGCGGCAGCAGCACGGCCAGGTTCTTGAACTTCTTCTCGATCATCTGCGGCATCACCGCAGGCGTGGCAAACATGGCCTGCACGCGTCCCCCGATCATGTCGGGCGCGGCCTGCGCCTCGCCCTTGTAGGGCACGTGTGTCATGTCGAGCTTGTTGCTGTGGACCAGCTGCGCCATGGCCAGGATGCCGGTGCTGTTGGCCGTGGCATAGGCGACCTTGCCCGGATTGGCCTTCACGTAGGCGACGAACTCGGCGAGCGTGTTGGCCGGGAAGTCCGGCTGCACCATCAGGTAGAAGGTGAAGATGCACAGGTTGGAGATCGGCGTGAAGTCGGTCACCGGGTCATAGGCCGGGTTCTTCTTGAGCGCAGGCACATAGGACATGGACGTTGCGGTGCCGAAGAAGAGCGTGTGTCCGTCCGGGGCCGACTTCATGGCCTCGATGGCCGCCACCGCACCGTCGGCACCCGCGCGGTTTTCCACCACCACCGGCTTGCCGAAGGCGTTACCCATGTGCACGGCAATCGCGCGGGCACCGAGGTCGGCGCCGCCGCCTGCGGGGAAGGGCACGATGAAGCGGATCGGCTTGCTGGGCCACTCGGATTGCGCGCGAGCGATGCCGGGCAGCGCGGCGC
>JBILSK010000563.1:0-2545 GCA_044372165.1 Burkholderiaceae bacterium
GGGAGAACAGGCGGGTGGAATCTTTCAAGCGTATCTCCAAGTTTTGGTTCGGCGCGAGTCGGCAGGCGGTGATGGTGTTCCCAGACGTGGTTGGCGTCAACTGCTGTACGAATGTGAATTCCATGAACCAATGAGTACTTAACTCAACCAGCCTCCGCGATACCCGGGGCGGTTCACTGTCGTCGCGCGCAGCCATCGCCTCAGACGCTCAGACAGTCTGCCCGCCGTCGATCGGGATTTCGGCGCCGGTGATGTAGGACGCCTTGTCGCTGCAGAGGAACTCGATCAGGTCTGCCACCTCGTGCACGGTGCCCAACCGGCGCATCGGGATGACGTTCTCGACGATCTGCGAGGTACCCGGCGAGAGAATGTCTGTGTCTATCTCGCCCGGCGCAATCGCGTTCACCCGCACGCCGAGCGGCGCCATGTCGTTAGCCATCTCACGCGTCAGCGCGCCGAGCGCCGACTTGGAAGTGGCATAGGCCGAGCCCGCGAACGGGTGCACGCGGTGGCCAGCGATCGAGCACAGGTTGACCACCGCTCCTCGGGCGTTGGACAGCTCCTGTGCAAAACCACGGGTCAGCACCAGAGGCGCATAAAAGTTGGTGTTGTACATCGACTGCCACACATCGATGTCAGTGGTCAGAGAATTGATGCGGCTGCCGCCCGGTCCCTTGGGCGAGATGCCGGCGTTGTTGATCAGCGCATGCAGCTTGGCTCCGTTCAGCAGCGGTCGCAGTTGCTCGATCGTATGCATGATCTGCTTCAGATCGGACAAGTCCAGCGAGATGTGCGTGTTGCCGCCGTCGCTCCAGGGGCAGCGGTCGGGTGGTGGCTGGCGAGAGACCGTGATCACGCGCCAGCCCTGGTCGCGAAAGCGCTGTGCCACGGCATGGCCGATTCCGCGGCTGGCGCCGGTGACGACGGCGGTCTTGGTCTCGGGCATCGGCAGACAACTCCTGAACAGAGAATAACGGTGGGTGGTCGCAGCGGCGTGGGGCAGGACGGTATCACGTTGCCTGTGGGTGGCCGCAGTGTCCGTTGAGGTCGCTTGGTTCATCAGAAGACTTTGCGATCCTGCCAGCGAGGGCGCGGCAGTTTTTTCTACCGCGACGTCGCAAATCTCTTCGATGTCGGATTGCTCGCCTTCTGCGCGCGATACACGAGCAGTTTGCCGGCGTTGATGAGGTCGTAGTCCTCGGCACCTTCGGTTGGCGCGGGTCCGAAGCCGATAGACGGCGTTGTTCTTCTCCCAATCCTATTTTTCAGCGCCGGCAGCTTCTCGTTCATCTCGTTGGCGTTGACCTCGGGGACAAAAAGCGTGCTCATCAGGCCGACTCAGGGCAGCGTGGTCGGATGGCTCGAGGAGATGGTGAGCTTGATGGTCTGCTGCGCAAGCGCGAGCGCGGGAACGGCAGCACGTGCCACGCCGGCCGCGATGGCCGCGGTGAGCCTGCGGGCCAGCGTGCGATGGGAGGCCGTTATACGGTTGTCTCCATGGTGGTTTTGTCTGGAAGAGGCGTGGGCCACACGCGGAATTAGCGCTTCGGGCTCAGCACGAAATCGTATTCGAGTGTGTAGAAGGGCACTGAGCAGTGCGTGCCTCCGGGTGCCACGCCCGGCTCGTGGCGGACCCATTCGGCGATCAACGACGAGCGCACACCGAACACGGCGTCGGAATCGAGATACTCGCCGCCTTTGCGGAACACATGCGTGATCAGCCTCTCGTGGCCCGGAGCGGTGATCATGAAGTGCAGGTGGGCGGGTCGCCATGGGTGGCGACCGAGACGCTCGAGCATGCGGCCCACCGGCCCGTCGTGCGGGATGGGGTAAACCTCCGGGACGATCGACTTGAAGTGGAACCGGCCTTCGCTGTCGGTGTGCAGCACGCCGCGGGCGCGGTGTTCAGCATCGCCGTTGTACTGCACGTCGTAGAAACCGTCGGCGTCGGCTTGCCACACCTGCAGTTCGACGCCGGCAATGGGCGTGCCGTCCGCAGAGCGAACCTGGCCGTGCACCCAGCAGGGCTCGCCCTTGGCGCCGTTGGCGACGTCCGCGCCCAGTTCGTAGTGCGGAGCGCCTTCGACGTGGAAGGGGCCGAACACCGTCGCCTCGGTGCAGCCGGCGGGCTTGTCATGATTCATCGCCGTGACCAGCGTCGACAGGCCCAGCGTGTCCGAAAGCAGGATGAACTCCTGCCGCTTATCGTCGGTGAGGTGGCCCGCAGCGGTGAGGAAGGCGATACCCGCTTCCCACTCTTTTTCGGTCAGCCTTACCTCGCGGGCAAACGCGTGCAGGTGTTGTACTAGACTGGTCATGATGTCGAGCAGCCGGGCGTCGGTCGTCGGTGCATGGCGCTGCAGCACGGCCTGTGTGATGGTGTCGGCATCGATATTGCGCATCGTCGTTCGCGGCCCCTGCTTGATCGGTTTGTCGCGCCCGATGGCTGCGACAGACGGCGAATCTAGGCTTTGGCAGGCGGACAATGAAGAGCTGTAATGAAAAGCTCTATTTCATAGAGCGGAAGAATTCGGATTAACGTGGA
>JBILSK010000564.1:0-2544 GCA_044372165.1 Burkholderiaceae bacterium
GAAGGGGAAGCGGCAGTTCTGGATGAGCGAGAGCATGTTGATGCAGTTGCCCACGCCACTGCTTTGCATCAGCAACACCGAGCGCTGCCCGCCCAGCCAGGCGCCACAGCAGGTGGCCACGCCCTCCTCTTCGGTCGTGAGCACCACGGGGCGCATGTCGGGGTCGGCATGCACGCGGCGAATCACGTGCGCATGACCGGCGTCCGGCACATACGCCACCTGGCGCACCCCGCCTTGCTTGAGGATGGAGAAGATCTGCTCCTGCCACACGGGTGGCGTTCGAGCGGGTTCGACCATGGGGTCTCCGTGTCGTGGTTGTCAGTGGCAATGCACCAGATGCGCAATCACTGCCCTGGGGCCTGCGCGCGCGGCCCCTATTGCATGCCGCGCAGGCCGCCAGTGTCAACTTTCCATGCCTGTTCCTGTGCCCGCAAGCGTGCGGCCACCCGAGGCCGACCTTGCGCCATTCGAACCGCCGAGCGGATCACCGGCGCCTGTCGACCATGATCCGTGCACATCAGCTGGGGATCGGGCCGGATACCGGCGCGCGCCAAGTCCAGCCGATCTGCATCCCAGCAGGCACGAAGGGCCGCTTCGGCCTCGGTATGGCCGTCGCTGTGCAGTCGCATCGCCTCGCACAGATGCTCGAATTCGCGCGCATCGAGTTCGACGATCACACCCTCTCGTCGCAGGCGAAGGGCGAAATCCGCCGCTCGACTGCCATGTTGCGGGTCGAAGTGATCGTTGAAGCGACGGCTGTCATGCAGGAAAGCGAACCAGGCCAGCACTGCCGGATTGACCTCGACGGCTGCGGCCAAGGCCCGGCCGTGATACCAGACCCGGCTCCAGTGCGGCACGCCATGAATGCCGTGACGCACATCGAGACGGAACTGCGGCCGCACGACCGCCAGGGCCTTGCGAATGATGGGCAGGCATTCTGCTGATTCATTGAAGGGCACAGTACGCCTCATCGTCATGACCCGTCAGGCTCGCGGTGGCCGCACAGGCGCTTCAGTCTTGCCCTGCAAGCGCTTGCGCCGCAGGTAGGAGGGTTCGTCCGCACTCGGCATCTGGGCCATGGCCTCGTCAAGGGAGGTGAGCCTCGAGTTCAAGCGCGCCGACGCGTATTTTGCCTCCTTCATCAATCGCTCGCGGGAGCGACTGCCGGCCACGGCTTCCATGGCCGTCAGCATGTCGTGCACCCATTCGTTGCCACTGAAGGCCCGCTGCGCTTCGGCCAGCAGGCGATCGACCTCCGCCCAGTCCTGCACCGACGCAGCATCGCGCATCGCCTCGAGCATTCGGGCGGCCTCGAGCTCGATCCACCGTCGTTGCACCAGGGCACTCTCGGCCAGCTCGACCCAGCCCGACGGTGTCATCACCGGCAACGCAAGATCGGTCGGCCCCAAGCGAATCCGTTCGCCATCGAGGGACTGCCCATCGACGCTGACCGACAACAGCGGCACCCGATCCCCGACGCGAATGCTCAGCGCCTCGGGCACAGTCAGTCGGACCATCGCCCAGGCCTCGGACTGCCAGGCCAGGTCGGGCAGGCAGCAGGCCCCGGCCTCACGGCGCAGATCACCCAGTACCTCCACCCCCACCCCAGGAGGCGCCGACACGCGCAAGCTCACGCGCCGCAGTGCAAGGTCGGCGAGCAGATCCAGCTCCTGACCAAAGGGTTCGATCAGGTCCTCCGCCGTGTCGCCGTAGTAGTGATTGCCCGCGCCGGCCTTGGCCATCGCGACCATCAAGTCCTCGTTGAAGTGGGACCCCAGCCCGCAGGTACTGGTGCTGATGCCGCGTGCCGACCACTCCGCGCACTGACGGGTGATGGCGCCCATGTCGGTCAGCCCGCTGTTGGCGCATCCATCGGACAGCAGCACGACCCGCCTCAAACGGTCATCGGTCAAATCAGCCAGAGAGCGTGCGCCGGCCACCCAACCACCATGCAGATCGGTCGAGCCGCCGGCTTCGATGCGGCCGATCGCCGCCCGCAGGGACTGCCCATTGCCAAGGGGCACGGCGGGCCACAGGCAATCGACGCGCGAGTCGAACTGCACGAGTGACACGATGTCGGTTGGCCTGAGCCGGGAAGCCACGAACTCGGCACACCGGCGAGCCTCCTCGATCGGCCGACCGGCCATGGAACCGGAACGATCGATGACCAGTGCAAGGGCCTTCGGGGCACGACTGCCCGCCCGCGCAGGACGAGCGGTGGCCTGAAGCCGAACCAGGACATCGAGGATCTGCGCTTGACCGACGCGCAGACCGGCGCGGCGCGGCTCGAGGACAAGCGAGAAGGACGAAGACGACGACGAAGCACGATCCGACATGGTGGGGCTCCCGAGGAGGGGGACATCGACGATGTCCGAAGCCTCAGACTCGGCGCCTGCAGGCTCAGGAGATGAGCCTGCGGCGCACGCCTGCCGACAAACCGTGCGGCAAGCGGTCGTCGTGCCTACAGCCAGTCGTGAAGCTGGGCGTGCCGGGCCTCGAAGCTGGCGATCTGCGCCTCATGGCTCAGGGTAAGGCTGATCTCGT
>JBILSK010000565.1:0-2531 GCA_044372165.1 Burkholderiaceae bacterium
GAATCGGACAAGGCTTCGATGGAGATTCCGTCGACCGTGGCCGGCCGCTTGATCGAGCTGAAGGTGAAGCTCGGTGACAAGGTCAATCAGGGCAGCCTGCTTGCCGTGATCGACACCGATGGGGCGTCCATGCCTGCGGCTGCGCCCGCCTCGACGCAAGGGCAGGTGCCGGCTGCGTCCGTGGCTGCGGCCGCGCCAGCACAGCCCGCAACGATTGCGCCGGCAGCCGCGGTGGCAACGGTGGCAACGGTGGCAACGGTGGCAAGTCCGCCCGGATCGCTCGCCTCGACGCGCACGCCGCCGGTGCCACCCGCGACCGACGACGCGACCGATCATGTGGTCAAGCCGCACGCCTCACCCTCGGTGCGCAAGTTCGCGCGTGAGCTCGGCGTGGACCTGTCGTTGGTGCGCGGCAGCGGCCCCAAGCTGCGAATCACTCAGGAAGACGTACGTGGCTTCGTGAAGAACGTGGTGGCGTCCGCGTCGTCGGCGCCCATGACGGCCACAGCCGCGCCGGCCGACGGTGCCGGCCTCGGACTGCTGCCCTGGCCCAAGGTGGATTTCGCGAAGTTCGGCCCGATCACGGTCACGCCCTTGCCGCGCATCCGCAAGATTGCCGCGGCCAACCTGCATCGCAACTGGGTGATGATTCCGCACGTCACCAACCATGACGACGCGGATGTGACCGACCTCGAGGCCTTCCGCGTTGCGCTCAATGCGGAGAACGCCAAGGGCGGCGTGAAGCTCACGATGCTCGCCTTCCTGGTCAAGGCCTGCGTTCATGCGCTCAAGCAGTTCCCTGAATTCAATGCCTCGCTCGAGGGCGACGCGCTGGTGCTCAAGCAGTACTGGAATATCGGCTTTGCAGCCGACACGCCCAATGGCCTGGTGGTGCCCGTGATCCGGGACGCCGACCGCAAGGGCCTGGGCGACATCGCCACCGAGACCGCCGAGCTGGCTCGCCTGGCTCGCGAGGCCAAGCTGTCCCCGGCACAGATGCAGGGCGGCACCTTCTCGATCTCCAGCCTGGGCGGGATCGGCGGCACCGGCTTCACACCCATCGTCAATGCCCCCGAAGTCGCGATTCTCGGCGTCAGCCGCACCGCCACGCGCCCGCATTGGAACGGCACCGCCTTCGAGCCCCGCCTGATGCTGCCCTTGTCGCTGTCCTACGATCACCGTGTCATCGATGGTGCGGCGGCAGCACGCTTCAACGCTCACCTGGTTCGTCTGCTCGGCGATTTCCGGCGAGTGATGCTCTGACCGCGACGACAGGAGGACACAGCATGGCGACGATCGAATTGCGCGTGCCCGACATCGGGGACTTCAAGGATGTCGAGGTGATCGAGCTGCTGGTGAAGCCTGGCGACCCGATCGCGGTGGAGCAGGGCTTGATCACGGTCGAGTCGGAGAAGGCCTCGATGGAGATTCCATCGCCCCAGGCGGGCCGACTGGTCGAGCTGAAGGTGAAGCTGGGCGACAAGATCAATCAGGGCAACCTGCTGGCCGTCATCGAGGTCGAGGCAGCAGCGTCCGAGCCGGTTGCCAGGCCAAGCGCTGCAGCGCCGCCGGCCTCGGTACCGTCGACTTCCGCGCCGCCCATGGCCGCGCCCGCATCGCTTCAAGTCGCGGCGGCCCCGCCTGCCCAAGGCACTGCCAGCGGTGCCCCCTCCTGGAGCGGCCCGGTCGATCTGACGTGTCGGATGCTGGTGCTGGGCGGTGGGCCGGGCGGTTATTCGGCCGCCTTTCGAGCCGCCGATCTCGGGATGGATACCGTGATCGTCGAGCGCTACGCCACCCTGGGCGGGGTGTGCCTGAATGTCGGCTGCATTCCGTCCAAGGCTTTGCTGCATACCGCCGCGGTCATCGATGAGACCCGTGCGATGGCCGCGCACGGCGTGAGCTTTGGTGAACCGACGATCGACCTCGACGCACTGCGCACCTGGAAGGACGGCGTCATTGGCAAGCTCACCGCAGGCCTTGCCTCGATGGCCCGCGGTCGCAAGGTGAAGGTGGTGCGCGGGGTCGGGCGTTTCCTGGATGCCCATCATCTGGAGGTCGAGCTGACCCAGGGAGAGGACCAGGCGCGCAGTGGGGCCACGCAGGTGATTCGCTTCGAACAGGCCGTGATTGCGGCGGGCAGTCAGGCGGTTCGACTGCCGTTCCTGCCCGATGATCCGCGCATCGTCGATTCCACCGGCGCGCTGAGTCTGCCCTTCGTTCCTGGGCGCATGCTGGTGATCGGCGGCGGCATCATCGGGCTGGAGATGGGCACGGTTTATGGCGCGCTGGGTGCGCGCATCGATGTCGTCGAAATGCAGAGTGGCCTGATGCCCGGCGCCGATCGAGACCTGGTCAAGGTCTGGCAGAAGCACGCGGCCCATCGCCTGGAGCGCGTGATGCTCGGCACGCGCACGGTCCGCGTCGAGGCCGTGCCGCAAGGCATCGATGTCTGGTTCGAGGGGCCGGATGCACCCGCCGAGCCGCAGCGCTATGACCTGGTGCTGTGTGCGGTGGGGCGCCGACCCAAC
>JBILSK010000566.1:0-2529 GCA_044372165.1 Burkholderiaceae bacterium
CGGCGAAAGACCGTCAATCGACGATTGCTGCTCGATGGCCGCGAACCCGCATGACGCTCGGCGACATAGCCCTGCAGGTCGAACTCCGTGGCCTCGGCAAGCCTGCGCGTGCGTGCGGCAAGCCATTGGGCCAGCAAGGCCAGATCACGACGGTAGGCGGCCAGCGTGTTGGGCGACAGACCGTCCTCCAGCCAGACCGCATCCAGGAAGGCGGCGAGCACCGCCTGGTCGGCGGGGTCGTTTGGCGCGGCGCGCGGCGCTCGGGGCATCAGTGCAGGTCTCTGCTATCGTGATCGGTTGCGATCGACTATATCCGAGCCCTGATCTGCCAGCTTCGCGGCAGCCTGCACGATGAATACCCTGCTCCTGCTGCTGCCCGACCTGGCCCTGATCGCGACCGGCGCAGTGCTGGCGCGTACCGTGAATTGGGTTGACGGCTTCTGGAGCAGCCTGGAAAAGCTGGTGTACTTCGTGCTCTTTCCAGCGCTGCTGTTCACCTCCATCGTGCGCAATCGAATCGACCTCGGCGAGGTCGCCAGTTTTGCGTTCACCGTCTTTCTGGTGCTGGCAGGCGGGATCGTGCTGGGCGCGCTCGGGCGCCGCCTCTTCGGCGTGCCGCACAAGCGCTTTTCCAGCGCGGTCCAATGCGCCTTTCGCTTCAACTCCTATCTCGCGCTGGCCCTGTCGCAACGGCTGGGCGGCGAGGCCGGGCTTGCGCTGTGTGCGGTGGTCGCGGCGGTCGTGGTGCCCACTGGCAACATTGCCTCGGTCTGGTTCCTGGCGCGAGCAGGCGGCGGCGGGATGTGGCAGGCCGTGATCCGCAATCCGCTGGTGCTGAGCACGCTCGGAGGCTTGCTCTTCAATCTGCTCGGGCTGTCGCTGCCCGATGCGGTCACCTCGTGGTTGACGCGAATGGGGGCTGCAGCGATCGCGCTGGGCCTGATCACGGTGGGTGCCGGCCTGCAACCGGCCAGCGCCAGCGGCGACAACGGCTTTGCCGGCTGGACGATCGCGGTGAAACTGATCGGCATGCCGCTGTTGGCGCTCGGCCTGATCCGACTCAGCGGCATGGCGATGCTGCCGGCCCAGGTGCTGATGCTCTATGCGGCGGTTCCGGCCTCGTCGTCGGCCTATGTGCTGGCCACCCGCATGGGGGGCGACGGGCCGTATGTGGCGCGCCTGATCACCCTGAGCACGGTGGGATCGATCGTGACCATGCCGCTGTGGCTGGCGCTGATCGCGCCCTGACCCCTTTCACAGGACGAACGCCCATGCCAGCTGCCTTTCGCCTTCATCGCATCGGACTGTCCGCCAGCGGGGCGTGCGTCAGCCTGCTGGCTGCGGCCTGCGCGGGTATTGCCGCACCTGTTGCCGCACCGCTCGAACCGGCCACGCCGGCCGCGTCCGTCGCACAACGGGCCCACCCGCCCTCGAGCCGCCCGCTCATCCAGGCCGATGATCTCCAGTACGTGGGCGCTTTCCGATTTCCGGCGCTGCCCTACACCGGCCAGGTCTGTGACGGATTCGGCTACGGCGGACGGGGCCTCACCTTCAACCCCGCCGGCAACGAAGGCAAGGGTTCGCTGCTTGCCGCGGGCCACACCTACTGCGGCAAGGTCGGCGAATTCGGCATCCCGGAGGCCCGCAACAGCCCAAGCATCGAGGGCTTGCCGCACGCCCCGCTGCTGCAGGTGAAAGAGAGACCTCGCATCGTCGATGCGCTCGAAGGCGGACTGGCGAAAAGCGGCATCAAGGGTGGCACGCACAGCACCGTCAACGGACTGCTGGTCTGGCGCAATCGCCTGGTGGTCAGCGCGGGCAATGCGTACACCTACTCGCAACCGGTCTCGCACTGGAGCCGTCCGCTCGATCTGTCCTCGAGCGGGCAAGTCACCGGCCCGATCACCGTGGTCGGCGATCGAGGCTATTCGGCAGCGCGCTTCACGGCCGGCTACATGTGCCATATCCCTGCAGACCTGCAGGCCGCACTGGGCGGGCCTGCGATCACCGGCTGGGTCGCCGATTCGATCGTGAGCGCGACCTCGGATGGACCGGCGGCCTTCGCCTTCGACCCGGGGGCGGTGGCCTCAGGCAAGGACGTGCCGGCGCGAACCCTGCTCTTCTATCCGCATACCAAGCCGCTGGAGGCATCGGTGCCCGGCGCCCGGCAGGCCGTCTGGAACTGGACCTCCATGCCGCGCGGCTGCGCGCTGCCTGATGGCACGCGCACGCTGCTCTACATCGGCCGACACGGCAGTGGCGAATTCCAGTACGGCGTGGGTGGGGCAAACGGCCACACCAACACCCAGCCCAGAGTACCCATCCATGACCCGAGCGACACCTCGACCGGCGAGCATGCCTGGCCCTACCGCTATCAGGTGTGGGCCTATGATGCCAACGAGCTGGCCCGTGTCCGTCAGGGTGCGGTGCAGCCCTGGCAGGTCAAGCCGTATGCGGTCTGGAGCCTGCGCCTGCCCTATGTGCATGAATCGGCCGGGCATGGCCTGGAGGGTATCGCTTACGACCCGA
>JBILSK010000055.1:0-8439 GCA_044372165.1 Burkholderiaceae bacterium
TGCGCGCAATTCATCGACGAGCCATCCGAGCGGCACCCACTCGATCTCGATCAATTCACCGTGATCAGGACTCGCCCCCGCGTCAACCCGTGTCAGATCACGGGCCAGGAACAGGTGGATGATTTCGTTCGAAAACCCGATCGCAGGATGGATCTGGGTCAGCGGCGCCCACTGCGCCGCCTGATAACCGGTTTCCTCGACGAGTTCGCGCCGCATGGTCTGCAAGGGCGTCTCGCCCGCATCGATCTTGCCCGCTGGGATTTCCAGGTAGACCCGGCCCATCGGGTAGCGAAACTGTCGCTCGATCAGCACACGCTCCTGATCGTCCAGTGCCACCACGGCCGAGGCTCCGGGGTGCACGACCCACTCGCGTTCATGGACCGAACCATCGGGCAGGCGAGCCGCGTCACGCCGCAACTTGAGAAAGAGCCCCTGGTAGACCAGTGACGAGTTGATCGTGCGCTCGCCCAGCCGGGCCAGGACCTCGGGGTGATCCGCCGAGGCCGGGGGATCGGAAGATGATCCCTCGGTCGGCGAGGCGCTGTGATCAGCCAAGGAAGGAGCGCTTGACGGCTTCCACGCACACGCCCATCAGCGGCCCCGGCAGCACGCCCAGCGCAAGAACCAGCAACCCATTGAGCGCAAGCACCGCGCGTGCTCCGCCGCCGGCTTGTACCGGCTCCGTGTCCGTCGGCTCATCGAAGTAGACAGTCTTCACGATGCGCAGGTAGTAGAACGCGCCCACCAGCGACAGCAACACGCCCACGACAGCCAGCCACACCATCCCGGCACTCATTGCCGACTGGAGCACCGCGAGCTTGGCGTAGAAGCCCACCGTCGGCGGAATACCTGCCAGCGAGAACATCAGGACCAGCATCACCAGCGCCAGCACCGGGCTGCGCTTGCCCAGACCCTTCAGATCGGCGATGTCCTCGGCTTCGTGTCCCTTGCGCGAAAGCAGCAGGATCAGGCCGAAGGTGCCCAGGGTGGTCAACACGTAGGTGATCAGGTAAAAAAGTGAGCTACCCCAGGCCTGGGCCAGCCCCTTGGACTCGCCGCCCACCACGCCCGAGAGCATGCCCAGCAGCACGAACCCGACCTGGGCGATCGTCGAGTAGGCCAGCATGCGCTTGAGATTGGTCTGCGAAATCGCGACCAGGTTGCCCAACGCCATGGACAGCACACTCAACACCAGCAGCATCTGCTGCCAATCAGTCGCCACGCCCAGCAGCCCGCCCGCGAGCAAGCGGAAGGCAATCGCGAAGGTGGCGAGCTTGGGGCCGGCTGCAATCAGCAGCGTCGAGATTGTCGGCGTGCCCTGATAGACGTCCGGCACCCACATGTGGAACGGGACCGCGCCAAACTTGAATGCCAGACCGGCGACAAGGAAGACCACCCCAAAGATCATGACGGTGGTCTTGCCGGGCGTGGGCGACCCCAGCGACTGGGCGATGCCGGCGAGCTCAAGGGTGCCGGTTCCGCCGTAGATCATCGACATGCCGTACAGCAGGAAGCCCGAGGCAAGTGCCCCCAGGACGAAGTACTTCATGGCCGCCTCGGTCGAGACCGGATGGTCGCGGCGCAGCGCCGCCATCGCGTAGAGCGACAGCGACATCAGCTCAAGTCCCAGATACACGACCAGCAAGCTGCCCGCCGAAATCATGATCATCTGGCCCAACAGCGAAAACAGGGCCAGTGCGTAGAGCTCGCCCGAATGCATGCCACGATCCTGGGCGTAGCGACGGCCATAGATCAGCGCGACGCCGGTCGCGACATAGGCGGCAAGCTTCAGCACATGGCCGATCTGATCGGCCACGTACATCCCGTTGAAAGCCCGTTGCGCCGGGTCGTCAAGCTGGCTGAAGGTCACCAGGGCGGGCAACACGAGAACAGCCAGCGCCAGCCAGCTGATATCGAGGCTGCTGTCCTTGCCACGGAAAACATCGATCAGAAGAACGCAGCAGGCAGCAACCAGCAGGACGATCTCGGGCAGTGCAGCGGAATAGTTGAGGGCTTGCATGTCACTTGATCTTGGAGACGGCAACGTGCTCGAGCAGCGCCCGCACCGAGGCCTCGGAAATGTCGGTCACCGGCCTGGGCCACAGGCCCATCACCAGCACAGCCGCCGCCAGAACGGCAAGCATCCAGAACTCGCGGGCGTCCACATCCTTCAGCGCGGCGACCTCCTTGTTGGCCACCTCGCCGAACACCACCCGCTTGTACATCCACAGCGAATAGGCCGCGCCGAAGATCAGCGTGGTCGCCGCGATCAGACCGACCCAGAAATTGAACTTGACCGCACCCAGGATCACCATGAACTCGCCCACGAACCCGGAGGTGGCAGGCAAGCCGCTGTTGGCCATCGCAAACAGCATGAAGAACGCGGCGAACTTGGGCATGGTGTTGACCACCCCGCCGTAATCGGCAATCCGTCGGCTGTGCATGCGGTCATAGAGCACCCCGATGCACAGGAACATCGCGCCCGAGACGAAGCCGTGCGAGATCATCTGCACGATCGCACCTTGCATGCCGACCTGGTTGAAGATGAAGAAACCCAGGGTGACAAAGCCCATGTGGGCGATCGATGAATACGCCACCAGCTTTTTCATGTCGGTCTGCACCAGCGCCACCAGACCGATATAGACCACGCCAACCAGCGACAGCACGATCATGAAATTCGCCAGGTGATGGCTGGCGTCGGGCAGGATGGGGAGCGAGAACCGCAGAAATCCGTAGGCACCGAGTTTGAGCATGATCGCGGCCAGCACGACCGAACCGCCCGTGGGCGCCTCAACGTGCGCATCCGGCAGCCAGGTGTGCACCGGCCACATCGGCACCTTCACGGCGAAGGCCAGCAGGAAGGCAAAGAAGATCATGACCTGCTGATTGAGCGGCAGCGGCAAGGCGTGCCAGTCGAGGATGGAGAAGGATCCCGACTTCAGATACAGGAAGATGATCGCGACCAGCGTCAGCAGCGAGCCCAGCAGCGTGTACAGGAAGAACTTGAAGGCTGCATAGACCCGGTTCGGTCCGCCCCAGATCCCGATGATGAGGTACATCGGAATCAGGGTGGCCTCGAAGAACACATAGAACAGCAGGCCGTCCAGGGCACTGAAGACGCCAATCATCAGGCCCGACAGGATCAGGAACGAGGCCATGTACCCGGCCACGCGCTCCTCGATCACCTCCCAGGCGGAGATGACCACGATCACGGTGATGAAGGCCGTGAGCAGGACGAACCAGACCGAGATGCCGTCGACACCCAGGTGGTAGTTCACCGACAGGCGCTCGATCCAGCTCAGCTTCTCCTCGAATTGCATCTTGGCGCTGCTGGTGTCGAAGCGGGTGTAGAGCGGGATCGTGGCCAGCAGACCGGCCACGGCACCCAGCAAGGACAGCCCGCGCACCAGGCCGGCATTGCGATCGTTGCCAATCGCCAGCACGATCAACCCGACGACGATCGGGATCCAGATGGCAGCGCTCAGGTAGGAAACGGAAGAGTTCATGGTCAGTGTCCCGGTTCGCCTTCAGCGCTTGAACAGCGGCACGAACCACCAGACAAGAAGTGCGACGCCGACGATCATCGCGATCGCATAGTGGTAGATGAAGCCTGACTGGATGCCGCGGACCAGGCCAGCCACCCAGCCAACCAGGCGTGCCGACCCATTGACGGCAGCGCCATCGATGATCGCCTGATCACCCACTTTCCACAGCCCGGTTCCCAGCATCCGCGCGCCGCCCGCAAAGAAGATCTCGTTGAAGCGGTCGAGGTAGTACTTGTTTTCGAAGAGCGTGTGAATCGGCGAGAACATCCGCTTGATGGCGGCCGGCAAGGCCGGGTTCACCAGATAGCAGTACCAGGCCGACGCCACGCCAGCGACGGCCAGCCAGAAGGGCAGTGTCTGCAAGGCATGCACCGCCATGGCGACCCAGCCATGGAAATGCGCGGCCAGCTCAGCCATTGCACCATGGGCCGGAAACACCGTGATCACCCCCTTGAAGACATCGCCGAAGAGCATCGGGCCGATGGTCAGGGCGCCGATCACCACCGAGGGAATCGCCAGCAGCACCAGGGGCAAGGTGATCACCCACGGACTCTCGTGGGGCACGCCGCCATGATGGTCGTCGTGGCCGTGCGCGTCATGGCTGTCGTGACCGTGTCCGTGCCCATGGCCGCTGGTGTCGAAGCGCTCCTTGCCATGGAACACCAGGAAGTACATCCGGAACGAGTAGAAGGCGGTGACGAAGACGCCTGCAAGTACAGCAAAGAGGGCAAATCCAGAGCCGGGCAGGTGCGAGGCATGCACCGCTTCGATGATCATGTCCTTGGAGTAGAACCCGGAGAAGAACGGCGTGCCGATCAGCGCAAGCGACCCCAGCAACGAGGTGATCCAGGTGACCGGCATGTATTTGCGCAGCCCGCCCATATGACGAATGTCCTGGTCGTGGTGCATGCCGATGATCACCGAGCCGGCAGCGAGGAACAACAGCGCCTTGAAGAAGGCATGGGTCATCAGGTGGAAGATGGCCACGCTGTAGGCCGACGCACCCAGCGCCACGGTCATGTAACCCAGCTGGGACAGCGTCGAGTAGGCCACAACCCGCTTGATGTCGTTCTGCACGATGCCCAGGAAGCCCATGAAGAGCGCAGTGATGGCACCGATCACCATCACGAACGACAAGGCTGCCTCGGACATCTCGAACAGCGGCGACATGCGCGCCACCATGAAGATGCCGGCCGTGACCATGGTCGCTGCGTGAATCAGCGCCGAGATCGGGGTCGGACCTTCCATGGAGTCAGGCAACCAGACATGCAGCGGAAACTGCGCCGACTTGCCCATGGCCCCAATGAACAGGCAGATGCACGTCACCGTCACCAGCAGCCACTCGCCCATACCCAGCGGGTTGATGGTCTTGTCGGCCAGCGCCGGCGCCGCCTTGAACACCTCGGCGTAGTCGAGGCTGCCAAAGTAGGCTGCAATCAGGCCGATGCCCAGCACGAAGCCGAAGTCGCCCACCCTGTTCACCAGAAAGGCCTTCAGGTTCGCGTAGATCGCTGTCGGACGCGTGTACCAGAAGCCGATCAGCAGATAGGACACCAGGCCCACTGCTTCCCAGCCGAAGAACAGCTGCAGGAAGTTGTTGGACATCACCAGCATCAGCATCGAGAAGGTGAACAGGCTGATGTAAGCAAAAAAGCGCTGGTAGCCCGGGTCGTCCTTCATGTAGCCGATGGTGTAGACGTGGACCATCAGCGACACCGAGGTCACCACGCACATCATCGTGGCGGTCAGGGTGTCGATCAGGAAGCCGACCTCGAACTTCATGCCGTCGACCACCGACCAGGTGTAGAGCGGACCGTTGAAGGTTTCGCCCGCCAGGGTGCCCTGCAGCACCATCAGCGAGGCGGCAAACGAAATGGCCACGCCCGCGATGGTCACCACATGGCTGAGGGTGCGGCCAATCACGCGGCCGAACAGACCGGCGAGGATCGCACCCACCAGGGGCGCAAAGGGAATGATCAGATAGAGGGTTTTCATCGTCAGGCGGTCCGTACCGGTATCGCGTCAGCCCTTGAGGGCATCCAGGTCCTCGACATTGATCGTGTCGAGATTCCGGAACAGCACCACCAGGATGGCCAGGCCGATGGCCGACTCGGCCGCCGCCACGGTCAGGATGAAGAAGACGAAGATCTGACCCGCCGCATCGCCGAGGAAATGCGAGAAGGCGATGAAGTTGATGTTCACCGCGAGCAGCATCAGTTCGATCGCCATCAGCACGATCAGCACATTGCGCCGGTTCAGGAAGATGCCGACGACGCTGATCGCGAAGAGGATCGCGCCCAGGACGAGGTAATGGCCCAGCGTGATGGTCATGACTGCTGCTCCGGTTTGGCTGCAGCACGGCTGCTCGGCATGCGAACCAAGCGCACGCGATCCTTGCTGCGCACGCGGACCTGATCGGACGGATTCTGACTCTTGACACCGGTGCGGCGACGCAAGGTCAGCGCGATGGCAGCGACGATCGCCACCAGCAGCAGCACAGCCGCGATCTCGAAGGGGTAGACGTAATCGGTGTAGATCAGCTTGCCCAGCGCCTTGGTGTTGTTGTAGTCAGCTGGCAGCTTAGGGGCGTCAGCCGCACCCACGCGTCCGAACTGCTGCCACAGCACCGCTGCGAGTTCGAGGACGATCAAGGCGCCGACCAGCGCTGCGACCGGCAGATTGCGCCAGAACCCTTGTCGCATCCGGTCGATGTTGATGTCGACCATCATGACCACGAACAGGAACAGCACCATCACGGCACCGATGTAGACCAGCACCAGAGTGATCGCCAGGAACTCGGCTCTCAGGAGCAACCAGATGCCGGCAGCCGAGAAGAACGTCAGCACCAGAAACAGCGCCGAGTGGACCGGGTTGCGGGCGGTAACCACCCGCAGCGCCGCAAAGACGGTCACGGCGGAGAACAGGTAGAAGAAAAAGGCTTTAGGGTCCACGGGGGCTTCCGTTCAGTGGCGGCGGGCTCGGCGGCGACTCGTCATCCGGTCAGCGGTAGCGGGCATCGGCCTCGCGGGCCGCTGCAATCTGGGGCTCGTAGTGGTCGCCCACCGCGAGCAGCATTTCCTTGGTGAAATACAGATCGCCGCGCTTTTCGCCGTGATACTCGAGCACATGCGTCTCGACGATCGAGTCAACCGGACATGACTCTTCGCAGAACCCGCAGAAGATGCACTTGGTGAGATCGATGTCATAGCGCTTGGTGCGGCGCGAACCGTCCTCGGGTCGCACTTCCGACTCGATGGTGATGGCCATCGCCGGGCAGACTGCCTCGCACAGCTTGCACGCGATGCAGCGCTCCTCGCCGTTGGCATACCGGCGCAAGGCATGCAGTCCCCGGAAGCGCGGCGAGTACGGCGTCTTCTCCTCGGGAAACTGGATGGTGATCTTGCGGGCAAACAACTGCGAGCCCGTCAGGCGCAAGCCCTTGAGCAGCTCCGTGAGCATGAAGCTCTTGACGAAGTCCTTGATCGATTCCATGAGGGATCCTGGCTTCGGTTATTTCCAGATGTTGAAGGGGGTCTGCATCCACGCGCCAACGACGACGAGCCAGATCAGCGTGACCGGAATGAAGATCTTCCAGCCCAGACGCATGATCTGGTCATAGCGATAACGCGGGAACGAAGCGCGAATCCAGATGAAGACCGACACCAGCAGGAAGGTCTTCAGGAACAGCCAGAACCAGTCCCAGAACCACTGCGGACCGATCTCGATCGGCAGGGAGAAGAACGGCGCCCAGCCGCCCAGGAACATGATCGCGCCCAGCGCCGAGATCAGGATCATGTTGGCGTATTCGGCCAGGAAGAAGATCGCGAAGCCCATGCCCGAATACTCGATCATGTGGCCTGCCACGATCTCCGACTCCCCCTCGACCACGTCGAAGGGATGCCGATTGGTTTCGGCCACGCCGGAAATGAAGTAGACGACGAAGATCGGCAGCAGCGGCAGCCAGTTCCAGGACAGGGCATTCAAGCCCATGGCGGCAAAGCGGCCGGTGTTCTGACCCTGAACGATCTCGGTCATGTTGAGACTGCCCGACACCATCAACACCACCACCAGCGAAAAGCCGATGGCCAGCTCGTAGGACACCATCTGGGCCGAGGCCCGCATGGCCCCCAGGAAGGCGTACTTGGAATTGGACGCCCAGCCGGCCAGGATCACACCGTAGACCTCGAGCGAGGTGATGGCCAGCAACAGCAGCAGGCCGGCGTTGATGTTGGACAGCGCCCGGTCAGGGCCGAAGGGGATCACCACCCACGCGGCCAGCGCCGGCATGATGGTCAGCACGGGACCAAGAATGTAGAGCCCGGTGCTGGCCTTGGTCGGCTTGATCACTTCCTTGAAGAGGAGCTTGACCGCATCGGCGATCGGCTGCAGCAGGCCCTTCGGGCCGACCCGGTTCGGGCCGATGCGCAGCTGGATGTAACCGATCAGCTTGCGCTCCCAGAAGGTCAGATAGGCCACGCAACCCAGCAGCGGCAAGACCAGGGCCAGGATCTTCACCACATTCCAGACCACCGGCCAGGCGCCGCCCAGCAAGGCCTGGCCCTGCGCGTCGAGGGCATCGATCCAGTTCATCTCAGGCACGCTCCACGCGAATGGGTCCGATCAGAGCACCCAGTTGCGCCGTCAGGGCATGGCCTGCAGCCACCCTCACGACACCGTCGGCCACCGCAGCATCCAGGACGGCGGTCAGCACCACACCACCCTGCCCGTCGGCAGCCTGGCTGATACGCACCGCACTGCCGACGGTCACGCCCGCACGAGCCAGCGTGGCTGCGCTCATCCGAACCACGGGCACGGCCGCGTCCAGGGTCTGTTGCAGACTTTCCGCATGGCGAACGATGGGATCGACACCGTAGATCGAGACATCCGCAATCCG
>JBILSK010000567.1:0-2521 GCA_044372165.1 Burkholderiaceae bacterium
TCGCCGTTCGCGACACAGCACTTCGGCGTGGTGCCGGATCTCATCACCACCGCCAAGGGCATCACCAGTGGCGCCGTGCCGATGGGTGCGGTCTTCGCGCGCAAGGGCATCTACGAGACCTTCATGCAGGGTCCCGAAAAGTCCATCGAGCTGTTCCACGGCTACACCTATTCGGCGCATCCTCTGGCCTGCGCGGCGGCCCTGGCCACGCTGGACGTCTATCGCGACGAAGGACTGCTGACCCGTGCGGCGAGCCTGGCCGGTCACTGGGAGCAGGCGATGCACTCGCTGCGCGACTGCCCCAACGTGATCGACATCCGCAACATCGGCCTGATCGGTGCGATCGAACTGGCACCGAGAGAGGGCGCGCCGGGTGCACGGGCCTTCGATGCCTTCACCCGGGCGTTCCACGAAGAAGGCATCCTGATCCGCGTCACCGGCGACATCATCGCCTTGTCGCCGCCGCTGATCATCGAGCCCGCGCAGATCGACCAACTGGCCGAAGGCGTGCGCCGAGTGCTGAGCACCCTGGCCTGACACAGTGCACACGCGCGACCCCGGGGTGCAGCCCTCGGGGTCCGGCGCGTGACTGCGCCCCACGCCTTGCTCCCGTTTCAACGACCGGCCTTGCACAGGCCGGTTTGTCCTTTCAATTGCAGGATCGCGATAGCAGATGATCGACAAGACAGTCAGAACACTCGCCGATGCCGTGGCTGGCGTGAAGGATGGCGCCACGGTACTGATCGCCGGATTCGGCGGCGCCGGCCAGCCGATCGAACTGGTGCACGCGCTGATCGAGCAGGGGGCCCGCGACCTCACGGTCGTGGCCAACAATGCGGGCAATGGTGAAATCGGCATTGCAGCGCTGCTGGCGACCGGACGGGTGCGCAAGCTGATCTGCTCGTTTCCGCGCGCCGCGGACTCCCAGGTCTTCGACGGCCTGTATCGCAGTGGCAAGCTGGAACTGGAGCTGGTGCCGCAGGGGAATCTGGCCGAACGCATGCGGGCGGCGGGTGCCGGCATCGGTGCCTTCTTCACCCCGACCGGCTTCGGCACCGAACTGGGCAAGGGCAAGGAAACCCGGCGCATCGATGGCCGCGACTACGTGCTCGAGCACCCGATCCACGGGGACATCGCGCTCATCAAGGCCGAGCGCGCCGACCGCTGGGGCAATCTGGTCTTTCGCAAGGCGGCCCGCAACTTCAATCCGGTGATGGCGACGGCCGCCGCCTGTACCGTGGTGCAGACGTCCGAGATCGTTGCGCTGGGTGCACTCGACCCCGAATCCATCGTCACCCCGGGCATCTTCGTGAAGCGCGTGGTGCAGGTCACCCCGGGCGCCGCCCGCTGAGCTCAGGAGGCTGACAGACATGGCTTATCAGAAGCGAACCCGCGATGCGATCGCGGCCCGCGTCGCGCAGGACATTCCCGAAGGCGCCTACGTCAATCTGGGGATCGGACTGCCCACCCTGGTGGGCAACCATCTGCCTGCCGATCGGGAGATCGTCCTGCAAAGCGAGAACGGCATTCTCGGGATGGGGCCGGCCCCCGCCGCCGGGCAGGAAGACTGGGACCTCATCAACGCCGGCAAGCAGCCGGTGACATTGCTCACCGGCGGCGCCTACTTTCATCATGCCGACTCCTTCGGGATGATGCGCGGTGGACATCTGGACATCTGCGTGCTCGGTGCCTTCCAGGTGTCGGCCGCCGGCGATCTGGCCAACTGGCATACCGGGGCACCCGATGCCATTCCCGCGGTGGGCGGGGCGATGGACCTGGCGATTGGCGCCAAGCAGACCTTCGTGATGATGGAGCACACCACCAAGTCCGGCGAGCCCAAGATCGTCGAGCAGTGCAGCTATCCGCTCACGGGCATCGCCTGTGTGCGGCGCATCTACACCGACCTCGCGACGATCGAGGTCAGGCCCGACGGACTGGTCGCCCTCGATTGGGTCGATGGCCTGTCCTTCGATGAACTGGCTGCACTGACGGCTGCGCCGCTGCGTCGCGCCGACTGACCGCTGCACTGAACGCAACTGCAGCGATCGTCCCCACTTTCAACTGACTGTGAACCGACAAGAGAGGAGACCCTGACATGAGCACCACCCCCGACCTGATTGCGGAACTCAACGCTGCGGACGACCGCCGAACCCAGGCCACGGTCGCCAAGGACCGTGCCGGCATGGAGGCCGTGTTCTCGGCGGACCTGCGCTATGTGCACTCGTCCGGCACCGACGAGGACCGGGCCACGTACATCGAGCGCGCCACGACGGGCTGGTACGACTACCGCAAGCTCGAGTCACTGCGTCGAGACTGGCAGGTGCATGGCGACATGGCCTTGTGCCACGGCGATGTGAAGATCGAGGTCGTCGCCAAGGGCAACCCCAAGGTGTTCACCAGCCGCTATCTGCAGGTCTGGCGACGCGAGGCGGGCGCCTGGAAGCTGGTTGCCCTGCAGTCCACGCCGATGCCTGCCTGACCGACTCCTCCAGGGGCCAGTCTCCGGGCCGGCCCCGTCTCC
>JBILSK010000568.1:0-2519 GCA_044372165.1 Burkholderiaceae bacterium
CAGCCAGGCGGACACGCCTGCCGGCATGGGCGCCGAGCCCAATCCGCCGGTGTTCGTCTATGACACCAGCGGCCCCTACACCGATCCGGCCGCGAGCATCGACATCCGCAAGGGACTGCCGGCACTGCGCGGCGCCTGGATTGCCGAGCGCAAGGACACCGATCTGCTGGCCGGGCCGAGCTCGGCCTACGGGCTGGAGCGCCTGGCCGACAGCAAATTGACCGAACTGCGCTTTGACCTCGGCCGTGCGCCGCGTCGCGCCAAGGCAGGTGCCAACGTCACGCAGATGCACTATGCGCGTCGCGGGATCGTCACACCCGAGATGGAATACGTCGCCATCCGCGAGAACCTGCGCCGCCAGGAGTACATCGCCTCCCTGCGTGCGGCCGGCGCCACCGGTGAGCGCATGGCCGAGCTGCTCGGTCGCCAGCATCGCGGCGAATCCTTCGGTGCGGCCATCCCCGCCGAGATCACACCCGAATTCGTGCGCAGCGAGATTGCGCTGGGTCGCGCCATCATCCCGGCCAACATCAATCACCCGGAAAGCGAGCCGATGATCATCGGCCGCAATTTCCTGGTGAAGATCAACGCGAACATCGGCAATTCCGCGGTGACTTCCTCCATTGGCGAGGAAGTCGAGAAGATGACCTGGTCGATCCGCTGGGGCGGCGACACGGTGATGGACCTGTCGACCGGCAAGCACATCCACGAGACGCGCGAATGGATCGTGCGTAATTCGCCGGTGCCGATCGGCACGGTGCCGATCTACCAGGCGCTGGAGAAAGTCGACGGCAAGGCCGAGGACCTCACCTGGGAGATCTTCCGCGACACGCTGATCGAGCAGGCCGAGCAGGGCGTGGACTACTTCACCATCCATGCCGGGGTGCGCTTGCCCTTCATTCCGATGAGCGCGCGTCGCATGACCGGCATCGTGTCGCGTGGCGGCAGCATCATGGCCAAGTGGTGCCTGGCGCATCACCGCGAGTCCTTCCTCTACGAACGCTTCGAGGAGATCTGCGACATCATGAAGGCCTATGACGTGTCCTTCTCGCTGGGTGACGGCCTGCGTCCGGGCTCGATCTACGACGCCAACGACGAGGCGCAACTGGCCGAGCTGCGCACCCTGGGCGAACTCACTCAGGTGGCCTGGAAGCACGACGTGCAGGTCATGATCGAAGGCCCCGGCCACGTGCCGATGCAGCTGATCAAGGAAAACATGGACATGCAGCTGCGCGACTGTCACGAGGCGCCCTTCTACACGCTGGGGCCGCTCACCACCGACATCGCGCCGGGCTACGATCACATCACCAGTGCCATCGGTGCGGCGCAGATCGGTTGGTACGGCACGGCCATGCTGTGCTACGTGACGCCCAAGGAGCACCTGGGCCTGCCGAACAAGAAGGACGTGAAGGACGGCATCATTGCCTACAAGATCGCGGCTCATGCAGCGGATCTGGCCAAGGGCCATCCGGGTGCGCAGATTCGCGACAACGCGCTGTCCAAGGCGCGCTTCGAGTTCCGGTGGGCCGATCAATTCAACCTGGGCCTGGATCCCGAGACGGCCAAGGATTTCCACGACGAGACCCTGCCCAAGGACTCGATGAAATCGGCCCACTTCTGCTCGATGTGCGGCCCGCATTTCTGTTCGATGAAAATCACCCAGGACGTGCGCGACTACGCTGCGAAGACCGGCGTGAGCGCCGAGCAGGCGCTGCAGCAGGGCATGCAGGAAAAGGCGATCGAGTTCGTGCGCACGGGTGCCGAGCTGTACCGCAAGGCGTGATCGGGCTCTCCCTTCGCACCGACCCCGGCGAAGGGGAGCCGATGGCGTGTCGGCCCGGGTGCGGGGCGTGTTGCATCGCCCCTTCGATCACCTCGCCGCTGCCGCGCATGCCGGCCGGCAAACCGGCGGGTGTGCGCTGTGCGCATCTGACGCTGGAGCAGGCCTGCGACCTCTTCGGACACCCTGACCGGCCTGCGGTGTGTGGGGGCCTCAAACCCTCGCTTGAAATGTGTGGCAAGAGCGTGGAGCAGGCCCTGCACTGGCTGGCCACGCTCGAGCAGTTGACTGCGCCCGAGCCCCTTATACTGCGCGAGCCATGAAGACACGAACCCTGATCGGATGGGCCGTCGCACTTGCCCTGGCGGGCGGCGGCGGCGGCTGGTGGTGGATGCAGCAACGTGCTGACGCGGCGCGGCCGCAGTTGCGAACCGCCAAGGTCGAACGCGGCACCTTGACCGCGGCGGTGGCCGCCTCCGGCACGCTGGCGGCGACCGTCCAGGTGCAGGTGAGCTCGCAGGTTTCGGGACAGATCCGTGACGTGCTCGCCGATTTCAACGCCGAGGTCACCAAGGGCCAGGTGCTGGCCCGAATCGACCCGGAGACCTTCGAGTATCGGGTGCGTCAGGCCGAGGCCGATGTCGATTCCGCACGCGCCCAGGTCGGCGTTCAGCAGGCCACCGTGGCCGCACGCAAGTCGGATCTGCTGCGCGCCGGCATCAATCGCGACGAGGCCCAG
>JBILSK010000570.1:0-2514 GCA_044372165.1 Burkholderiaceae bacterium
CTCGCCGATCCAAGCTGTTTTGCCCGGATCGTGGAGACCGATGGCCCCCTGCCCCCCGAGGAGATCAGCGTGACCACCCTGGCTGAGATCGATGCCGAGGTCTGGGGTCAGGGCTTTGCACCACCGATGTTTGCCGATCGCTTCGAGGTCCGCAACCAGCGTCTCATCAAGGAGCGCCATCTGAAGCTCGATCTGCAGCTCGGCACCCGCAGGCTGTCCGCAATCATGTTCGGCCGCACCGAACCGATGCCGCCTCGAGTCCTGCTGGCCTACCAACTGCAGCGCGACGACTGGGCGGGTCGAGACGGCGTCTCTCTCCTGATTCGCCACCAGGGCGCCGAATAGCAGCGCTCGGCTACAATGGCAGGTTGACCGCATCGGCCATTTTCGTGGCCATTGCGGGCGCGCTTCGGGGTCGAATCGCCGCCCGCAGCCCAACGCCACAGGAAGCCCCTCATGGACGCAGAACGCCTCAACCAGACCCAGACGCTGATCGACGACTTGCGCCAGCGGGTCGGTGAGCTTCGGAGGTATCTTTGACTACGATCTGAAGCGCGAGCGACTCGAGGAAGTCAGCGCGCAGATGGAGTCGCCCGACATCTGG
Source organism: Burkholderiaceae bacterium (assembly GCA_044372165.1). GTDB lineage: Bacteria > Pseudomonadota > Gammaproteobacteria > Burkholderiales > Burkholderiaceae_E > UBA4615. The sequence goes on from JBILSK010000570.1 coordinate 605, forward strand.
AATGACCCGAAGAAGGCCCAGGATCTCGGCCGCGAGAAAAAATCGCTGGAAACCGTGGTCGAAGGCATCGCCGGCATCGAGCAGGGCTTGATCGACAGCGACGACCTGTTCGGCATGGCCCGCGAAGAATCGGACGACACCACCGTGCTGGCGGTCGAAGCCGATGTCGCCACCCTTCAGGCACGCGTCGAGGCACTGGAATTCCGGCGCATGTTCGGCAACGAAGCCGATGCCAACAACTGCTTCGTCGAAATCCAGAGCGGCGCCGGTGGCACCGAAGCCCAGGACTGGGCACAGATGCTGCTGCGACAGTACCTGCGCTACTGCGAACGCAAGGGCTTCACCGCGGAACTGCTCGAGGAGTCCGCGGGCGAGACCGCCGGCATCAAGGGCGCCACGCTGCGGGTCGATGGCGAATACGCCTATGGCCATCTGCGTACCGAGACCGGCGTGCATCGGCTGGTACGCAAGTCGCCTTTTGGCGCAGGCGACATCCGGCAGACCTCGTTTGCTTCGGTCTACGTCTATCCCGAGGTCGACGACTCGATCCAGATCGAGATCAACCCCGCTGACCTTCGGATCGATGTGTTCCGGGCCTCGGGCGCGGGCGGCCAACACGTGAACAAGACCGAGTCGGCCGTGCGGATCACCCACTTGCCCACCAACATCGTGGTGCAGTGCCAGAACGATCGCTCGCAGCATCGCAACAAGGACGAGGCGATGACCATGCTGCGCTCACGCCTGTTCGAGCATGAACTGCGCAAGCGCCAGGCCGAGCAGGACAAGGTCGAAGCCGCCAAGACCGACATCGGCTGGGGTCATCAGATTCGCAACTACATCCTCGACCAGTCCATGATCAAGGACCTGCGCACCAACGTCACCATCAGTGACACGAGATCGGTGCTCGACGGCGACCTCGATCCCTTCATCACCGCTTCGCTCAAGCAGGGCGTCTGAGCCCCCAGCCGTCTGCTCTCTCGCACCGACTCCGCCTGTGAAAACACCTACTCCCGCATCGGCTCCCGAAGGCATCGATCCCGCGCTTGCCGCCCAGGATGAAAACCATGTGATCGCCGAGCGACGCGCGAAGCTCGCTCGTCTGCGCACCCAGGGTGTCCCCTTCCCCAACGACTTCGTGCCCGCCGATCGCGCCGGCATCCTGCTCGAGGTCCATGCCGACCGCGACCGCGAGGCCCTGGAGGCCCAGGCTGTGAAGGTCTCGATCGCGGGCCGGATGATGCTCAAGCGCGTCCAGGGCAAGGCGAGCTTTGCCACCTTGCAGGACGCGACCGGTCGGTTGCAGCTGTGGATCAACGATGAGGGCGTGGGCGCAGAGGCGCACGAGGCCTTCAAGCACTGGGATCTCGGCGACATCGTGGCGGCCGAAGGACAACTGTTCCGGACCATGAAGGGTGAGCTCTCGGTGCGGGTCTCGCAGCTGCGCCTGCTGGCCAAGTCGCTGCGCCCGCTGCCCGACAAGTTCCATGGTCTGGCCGACCAGGAACAGCGTTACCGGCAGCGCTACGTCGACCTGATCTCCAACGAGGACACGCGTCGAACCTTCGTGGCACGCAGCACGGCAATCAGCGCGATGCGCCGCTTCATGATCGACAACGGCTTTCTGGAGGTCGAGACCCCCATGCTCCAGGCCATTCCTGGCGGCGCGGCGGCCAAGCCCTTCGTGACCCATCACAACGCGCTCGATCAGCAGATGTTCCTGCGCATCGCGCCCGAGCTGTACCTGAAGCGTCTGGTGGTCGGCGGTTTCGAGCGGGTCTTCGAGGTGAACCGGAACTTCCGCAACGAGGGGATCAGCCCACGGCACAACCCCGAGTTCACCATGATGGAGTTCTATGCGGCATATGCCGATTACCGGTGGATCATGGACTTCACCGAGCAGGTGCTTCGCG
>JBILSK010000569.1:0-2514 GCA_044372165.1 Burkholderiaceae bacterium
CTGAACACATGAACCCAGGCATCGACGGCGAACTCGCCGACTCCCTGCAGGCTTTCTCGGAGAGCGCCCAGGCCTTGCTGGCCACCGAATCCCCCTTGTCCCGCGTGCGTCAGATGCGCGAGGCACGACCCGGCTTTGATCGTGCGGTCTGGCGCAAGATGGCCGATGCCGGCTGGACCGCCATCCTGGCGCCCGCCGACTCCGGCGGTCTGGATCTGGACCTGCGCCACGCCTGTGCCATCGCGGGCGAACTGGGCCGTCATCCAGCCCCCGAGCCTTTCATTGGCTGCGCTGTTCAGGCGATCGCCTTGCTGAGCCGATTGCCCGCCGGCCCGCTGCGCGATTCGCTGCTCTCGGCTGCGGTCGCCGGCAGCACGGTGATCGGCGTGGGCTGGCAGGAGCAGGCCGGCCAGATCGAGCCTGCCGAAGCGCCTGCCACCCTGGCGCGTGCGGACGGTTCCGATCTGATCCTCAATGGCACCCTGCGTTGGGTGGTCCCGGGCTCGGGTGCCGATGGCTGGATCGTCTGGGCGGGCGCCCCGACTTCAATGGGCCTGTACTGGGTGCCCGCCACGACACCGGGGGTGACCGTCTCCGACCTGACGCGCGTCGACGGCAGCCCCTCGGCCACGCTGGCACTGATGAATGCGCGCATCCCTGCCAGTCATTGCCTGGGGACCGGCGCGCCTGCGCGGGCAACGCTGTCGGCGGTCAACGACATGGCGCGTCTTGCCGTCGCGGCCGAGCTGCTCGGTGTGGCACGCCAGGCCTACCAGGCCACCCGGGACTACCTCAGCACCCGCGTGCAATTCGGCAAGCCGATCGGGGCCAATCAAGCCCTGCAACACCGCCTGGTCGATGTCTACATCCAGGTCGAACTGGCGTCGGCGTGTCTCGAGGATGTCCTCGGCGAGATCTCGGCAAACCCTGCGGCCGATCCCCGCGCCCTGGCCATCGGAGCCAGCCGGGCGAAGGCACGTTGTGCCCACGCGGCCTTGCACGTCACCCGACAGGCCGTGCAGATGCATGGTGCGATCGGCTTCACCGACGAATACGACCTCGGGCTGTATGTGAAGCGCGCCCTGGGGCTGGCGAGCTGGCTGGGTGGTGCAGCGGCCCTGCGCAAGCGGCACCATGCCTTGACTGCCGATCACGCAGAGCCGCCAGCGCAGGACGCTGCCGTTGCATCTGTGCCTGCGGCGGGCATCGCTGCGGACTGGGGCGCCATGAGCGAGTCCGACTTTCGCGCGATGGTCCGCGGGTTCGTGCATCAGCACTACCCGCAACACCTGCGGTTTCTCGCCCGCCGCCTGCGGATGGCCGAGTGTCGCGACTGGTACATGACCCTGTCCAGGCAAGGCTGGTTGGCACCGGCCTGGCCCCGTGCCCACGGTGGCATGGAACTGCCTCCAGACAAGCTGCTCGCCTTCATCGAGGAGATGGAAGGCCATGGTGTCGGGCGCGTGCCGGACCAGGGCATCATCAATCTGGGCCCGGTGCTGGTGCATTACGGCAGCCCCGAACAGCAACGCGAGTACATGCCTCGAATCCTGTCGGGCGAGCACATCTGGTGCCAGGGCTACTCGGAGCCGAATTCGGGCTCCGACCTGGCCTCGCTGCGCACCGAGGCGATTCCGGATGGCGACGACTTCATCGTCAATGGCCAGAAGATCTGGACCACCCTGGCTCAGGATGCCACCCACATCTTCCTGCTGGTGCGCACCGACAAGACCGCCAAGAAGCAGCAAGGCATCAGCTTTTTGCTGGTGGATCTGTCCACACCGGGCTGCACGGTCCGCCCGATCCGCAACATCGCCGGTGAATCCGAGTTCTGCGAAGTCTTCTTCCAGGACGTGAAGGTTCCGAAGAAGAATCTGGTCGGCAAGCTCAATGAAGGCTGGACCATCGCCAAGTCCCTGCTCGGCTTCGAGCGCCTGTTCCTCGGCAGTCCGATGACCTCCCAGTATTCGATGGGGCTGCTGCGCAAGGTCGCCCGTGCACGAGGACTCTTCGACGATGCAGCCTTCGTTGCGCGCTATGCCGAGCTTGCGCTGGATGTTGCCGATCTGAAAGCGGCCTATGCCCACTACGCGGACATCGTCAAACGGGGCGGCGAACTGCCTCCCAGTGTCTCCATCCTCAAGATCTGGGCCACTGAGACCTACACGGCGATCACTCGCCTCATCTGCGAAGTGGCCGAGGAAGACGGCGGGACCCTGGGCGACATCCCGATGGCGGACGGCTCGGTCAACGTGTTCGGACCGCTCATGACCGCCACCATCACCACCATCTATGGTGGCTCCAACGAAATCCAGCGGAACATCCTGGCCAAGGCTGTTCTTGAACTGCCAGGAGGCTGAAGACATGAAATTTGATGACGTTATCCGCAATCGGCGCAGCATCCGGGGCTATCTCGACAAACCCGTGTCGCAGGCCCTGATTCGCGAGATCCTCGAGCTGGCCATGCGTGCGCCGACCTCGCTCAATACCCAACCCTGGAACTTCTACGTGGTT
>JBILSK010000572.1:0-2513 GCA_044372165.1 Burkholderiaceae bacterium
TCGCCTCTTCCTCGAAGCGCTCGAGCCATGCATCGAGGTTGGCCAGCGCCCGATTGCGCCGCGCGACGGCTTCGTCGCGAGTCGCCTCGAAATCATCGAGCTCGGCAATCGCGTTGGTGCGTCCCACGGTCCAGCGCTGCGACAGCACCTTCAGATTCTGCTGCAGTCGGACATCGGCCAGCTTCTGCCCACTGCGCGCCTTGAAGTGCATCGACTGGACCTGCATCACGCCTCCCCGGAGGCTGCATCGCCCGCCAGAACCTGGGCCACGTGAAGCACGCGGGTCGTGGTGTCCCCGGTGCGTCGCAAGCGACCCTCTATGTTGAGCATGCAACCGAGATCGCCCAGCACCACGCAGGGCGCGCCGGACGCCCGGATGCGATCGATCTTCTCGTCGACGATGGCGCTCGAGATGTCGCCGTACTTGACCGCGAAGGTGCCGCCGAATCCGCAGCAGGCCCGAGCGTCTTTCATTTCGGTCAGGCGGATGGCCGGATTGAGGGCCAGCAGCGCACGCGGCTGCGTCTGAACGCCCAGCTCGCGCAGACCGCTGCACGAGTCGTGGTAGGTGATCTCCCCCTCGAATCGTCCGGGCAGGCCCTGCACCTTGAGCACATCGTGCATGAAGCTGGTGAGCTCCCAGGTGCGCGAGGCCAGCGCATCGATTCGATTGCGCAGGTCGGGATCGTCGGCAAACAGCGCGGGATAGTGCGTGCGGATCATCCCGCCACACGATCCAGAGGGTACGACCACGTACTCGAAACCCTCGAATTCATCGAGGTACTTCCGAGCCAGGTCACGTGCCGCAGCGGAGTCTCCTGAATTGAATCCAGGTTGCCCGCAGCAGGTCTGGCTCATCGGCACTTCGACCGTGCAGCCTGCGGACTCGAGCAAGGTGACCGTGGCCTCCGCGATTTCCGGGCGCATCGTGTCGATCAGGCAGGTGATGAACAGGGCTACTCTCAAACCGGTTGCCTCGACAGAGATTTCACGACTGGATATAACCTACCACGATCCACGACGCGAACAGCTTGCCGGCGGGGTGCTCCGCGCCCGTGCTGCGGCAAAGTCCTGCGAAGCGAAACGCGCAAAACACGTGAAGTCGCCCTCCCCTGCTCGAAGACACGATGAACCTTCCGCGCGACGATGCCGCCCCGCAGGACGCCTCCACTGGCCGCACGGCGATCCAGGTCATTGACCGGCTGGTGTCCTTGCTGGATGCCCTGGCGCAGCAACCGGAAGCCGTGAGCCTCAAGGAGTTGTCGGGGCGCACCGGCCTGCATCCCTCGACGGCTCATCGCATCCTCAACGATCTGGTCACGGCGCGGCTGGTCGATCGATCCGAACCCGGCACCTATCAATTGGGCATTCGCCTGCTCGAGCTCGGCAATCTGGTGAAGGCGCGCCTCAATGTGCGCGATGCGGCCCTGGGCCCCATGCGCGAACTGCATCGCATCACCCATCAGCCGGTGAACCTCTCCATTCGCCAGGGTGACGAGATCGTCTACATCGAGCGTGCCGTGTCTGAACGCAGTGGCATGCAGGTGGTGCGTGCGGTCGGCGGTCGTGCGCCGCTGCATCTCACCTCGGTCGGCAAGCTCTTTCTGGCTGCCGACGATCCGCGCAGCGTGCGCGCCTACGCCACCCGGACGGGCCTGGCCGGACACACTCGCAACAGCCTGACCGACCCGGCTCGGCTGGAGCGTGAGTTGTCGCTGGTGCGCGCACGGGGCTATGCGCGGGACAACGAGGAACTGGAGTTGGGCGTGCGCTGCATTGCTGCCGGCATTCGCGACGACGCCGGAAAGCTCGTCGCGGGATTGTCGATTTCGGCGCCGTCCGACTTTCTTCAGGACGAGTGGATCGATCTGCTGTGCCGCACCGCAGGACAGATCTCGTCGGGGATCGGCTTCGATCCAGGCGGCCTGTAGGCCTTGGGGCGAAGAGCAAAAACGGGGCACAAGGCCCCGCTTCGTGTTGGTCGCCGCGGGACTGCACGGCCTCTGGCGGCACCCCCCGCTCAGGACCGCGCCGACGCGCGTTGCGCGGTCGGTTCGCGCAGGGCCGGACGATTCTCGACCAACCAACGGCGCAGCCGCTGCGCGTCGGCGAACCGAGACTGCGAGCCGACAGCGTCCAGCAGGACGATGATCACCGGTCGCGAGTCCACCCGCGCCTGCATCACCAGGCACTTGCCTGCTTCCGAAATGAAGCCGGTCTTCTGCAGCCCGATCTCCCAGCCCGGGTCGTCGATCAGGCGATTCGTGGTGCGATAGATCAGGTTGCGCGGACCCACGTCGACGGTGAGCTCGGTGGCCGTCGAATATTGCTTGATAGAGGGGTAGCCACTGGCCGCGCGCACCATGCGGGCAAGGTCCCGGGCGTTGGAGACATTGCGACTGGACAGGCCAGTCGGATCGGCGAAGGTGCTGTCGCTCATGCCGATGGCACGCGCCTTGGCATTCATCGCGTCCACGAAGGCAGACAGTCCACCTGGAAACGTCCGACCCAGC
>JBILSK010000571.1:0-2513 GCA_044372165.1 Burkholderiaceae bacterium
GCCCGGTGCTGCTGGCCGCCAGCACCCGCGACGGCGAAGAGCCCCTGCTGTGGGACGCCTGGCGGCGCGAGCGTGGCGGCGCCAATGCGCTGCTGGTGATCGTGCCGCGTCATCCGCAGCGCTTCGATGCGGTGGTGCGGGACGCACAGGAGGCGGGCCTCACAGTGGCGCGTCGCGCCAGCCTGGACGACCCGAATGTCGACTTTGCCGGCATCGATCTGCTGGTGGGCGACTCGATGGGCGAGATGGACGCCTGGTATGGCCTGGCCCGGGTCGCGATCATCGGCGGGTCATTGCTGCCCTTCGGGTCGCAGAACCTGATCGAGGCCTGCGCGGCAGGCTGTCCGGTGGTGCTGGGACCCAGTACCTACAACTTTGCCGAGGCCGCCGCCGGAGCAACCGCGGCCGGGGCTGCCGTGCAGGTGGGCGATGCCGCCAACGCGATCGAGGAGGGCGTGCGCCTGCTGGGCGATGCCGAGCGCCTGGCGGCGATGGCCGAGGCGGGGCGCCAGTTTGCGGGGGAGCATCGCGGGGCGACACGGCGCACCATCGAGGCGCTGGAGCCGATGCTGCGGCGGCTGCGCGCCAAGGCTGTCTGAGCCTGGCGAGTGCAGTGCCTGCTCCAGGCGACTACTTCGGCGCCCGAGGCAGCGTGGCCCGTCCGCCGCGCGAGGCGGGCGTTTCTGCGGCCGCCGGCGCGCTGCCTGACGCCGGGGTCACTGTCGGCGCCACAGTCGGGGTCGCACTCGAGCCCTGAGCACCCGCAGGCGTGACGCTCGTCGGGTTCGCACCAATCGGCGTGGCGCGCGGCGCTTCCAGCAGCGCATTGAGCTGCGCGACTTCAGGCTCGGACAGGTGCCCCGCGGTGGCTCGCAGTCGCAGGCTGTTCAGCAGGACGTCATAGCGCGCCTTGGCCAGGTCCCGTTGCGTGGAAAAGAGCTGCTGCGCGGCATTGAGCACGTCGATGTTGATGCGCACGCCGACCTGATAACCCAGCTGATTGGATTCAAGTGCGAGCTGGCTGGATCGCTCGGCAGCGCTCAGTGCGCGCACGGTTTCGATGCCGCTGCGCACGCCCAGGAAGGTCTGGCGCGCCGCCTGCTCGGAGGCGCGGCGGGCGGTTTCAAGGTCGGAGGCCGCCTTGGCTTCGAGCGCGATGGCTTCGCGCACCCGGGCGTCGATCGCACCACCGGCATACAGGGGCAGGGCAAGCTGCACGCCGATGTTGGCGAACTGGCTGCGTTGACCAATCAGCGCGGCCGAGGTCTGGGCATTGGCATTGCGATTGGTGTTGACCTGCGAGGTGATGTCGAAGGTCGGGTAATGGCCGAAGCGTTGCCGGTCGATTTCCCGCTTGGCGACTTCAGCGGCCAGTTCGGCTTGCCGCACCGCATAGGACTTGTCGCGTGCGACCGCCGCCCACTCGCCCTCCTTGGCCAGGTCGGAGGTGGTGACGCTCAGGTCCTGGCGCAGCGTGTGCAGCTCATCGACCGGCCGGCCGATCAGCTGAGCAAGCAGGGCCCGCTTCACATCGAGGTCATTGCGGATCGAGGCTTCCTGAGCCCGAGTGAGGTCAAGGCGCGACTGCGCTTCCTGCTGATCGGTGATGGTGGCGGTGCCGACCTCGAAATTGCGACGTGCCGACTCATATTGCTCAGTGAAAGCGCGCGCCTGGGCGTTCACGACCGCCAGGCTGTCCTGGGCCGAGAGCACGTCGAAGTAGGCTGTGGCCACGCGCAGGATCAGGTCCTGACGGGCCTGCTCGACCTGCAGCTCGGCGATCTCGACGTTCGATTGGCTTTGCAGCCAGGCCTCCCGGTTGGCCGGCCGATACACCGGCACCGTGGCCAGCAGGCCGATCGACTGCGCGTCGAAGGTTCGCGGCTGCGCCACGTTGGTGTCGATGTAGCCGAAGGAGCCGCCTGCGGTTGCATTGAGCGTCGGGCGCAGCCCGGCCAGCGCTTGCGGGACCCGTTCCCGGACCGCGTCGGCCTGGGCGCGGACACTGGCCACCACCGGGTCGATCGCTGCAGCGGCCTGCACGGCCTGCAGCAGGTCAAGTGCATGGGCCGGCACGCAGGCCGTTCCGAAGGCGGCGCTCAGGGCCAGGCAGATCAGGCGGCGGGACATCGTCAACTCCGGACGGTCAATACGTGGGCAGGGAGGGGTCGACCAGGCGGGCCCAGGCGTCAATGCCGCCCTCCAGGTTCATGACCTGAGAATAGCCCCGACTTTCCAGGAAATGCGCGACCCGAAGGCTGCGCATGCCGTGATGGCACAGGCAGACCACCGGCCGTTGCGCATCAATCTCGTCGAGTCGGCCGGGAATCTCGCCCATGGGAATGGTCAATGCGCCAGGTAGCGCGGCGGTGGCGACCTCCCAGCCTTCCCGCACGTCCAGCACCTGCGGCGCAGGGCGTGATGGGTCGGCCAGCCACTGGGCTAGATCAGGTGCACGCAGGATGTTCATGGGTGGCGTGCCATCAGAATGCGAAGGACGGGCGGGCGGCAAA
>JBILSK010000573.1:0-2510 GCA_044372165.1 Burkholderiaceae bacterium
CTGTGCCGCCGCGGGCTTGACACGAAGGCTCAGCCGGACAGGTTGCTGATGGAGATCGTCGACCGTTTCGCCCTGGTGCAATCTGCCGAGCATCTGCGGATGTCCACTCAAATGAACCGATCAGTGGTCACTTGGTCGACTCCGTCGCGTCGCGGCCTCGGCTCATCAACTTCGCCAAGTCGAACTCCGTTCATCAAGCTCAGCCCAGCGCTGCGACGAGTACGAAGCAGGCCAGGGTGCTGAAGCAAAACGGCAGGGTCAGCGAGGGAATACCGCGTTTGACCAGCCAGCCGCCCATCCGATGCAGCAGCGCACTCGATGCCGCCGCAAACAAGACCGTGCTTGCGCCCCATGCCAGCGCCGATCCCGGCGAGTCGACCTGACCGAACGTCGCCGCGGCTGCACCCACCAGGGCACCGTTGTAGCCATAGATGCCAGCGTCGATGCCCGGCCGGTCATCGATCTTCCAGCGCGCCCACACCTGTACCCGCCGCCACGCCGATGAGCGTGAAGAGTGCCAACCACCACAACTGCACCGCCATGCCGGCCAGGATCAGGGCCCCGCACAACGGATGGTTCATGAACACCACCTGACCGATACCACGCAAGCACACCTCGACCGCGCTGAACAGCGCATGCCGACTGCGTTGCGGGCCCGCGGCCCTGGCGGGCGGGGCATTCAGAAACTCCCCCAGTACATCGACCAAGGCGACGCCGCCGTCCTGGTCGAACTTGTCCGGTGCACTCATGTCAGCTGCTGTGCTGCTGCACGGTCATCGCCGCCGACAATCGCGACTGCAATGCGTCGAGCGTTTCCTCGTAGACCATCATCGACACCTGCCCCGTGGAGTTGCGCAGGTCAAGCTCCGGATTGATCTCACAGATTTCCCAACAGATGACGCGCGGGTCGGCGACCAACCGACGGTTCAGGCGCGACGCCTCGTCTGCAGTGATCCCGCCCGGCACAGGCGTGCCTGTACCCATGCAGATCGCAGCGTCCATGCTGTCTACGTCGAAGGAGATGTAGAGCATGTCGACATCGGCCAGAAAATCGAGACAGGCCTGGGCCACGGCTTCGGGCCCCTTGCTTCGTACATCCGCGGTCGAGTAAACCGGGATGCCGAAATGCGCGATGGTGGCGTCCTCGGCCGGTTCGGTATCACGCACGCTCACATACACCACATCGCGCAGGCTGATATTGGCCTCGCCCGGGCGGCCCAGCGCCTTGCACGCCTCCCAATGGCCATGCGTGATCTCATCCAGGGTATTGATTGCGTTGGCGCGGTTGTCATGATGGCTGGCCAGCGCCAGCGGCATGCCGTGCATGTTGCCCGAGGGCGTGGTGTAGGGCGAATGCACATCGGCATGCGCATCAATCCAGACCACACCCAGGCGCTTGTCAGGGTAGGCGTCGCAAATGCCGGCGATCGTGCCTGCCGCGGTGGAGTGATCCCCCCCCAGCACCACCGGAAAAGCGCCCTCTCTGAGTGTGCTGCTCACCAGCGCGCACGACTCTTCCAGCAGGCGGCGAATGGACTCGATGTTGCGTGCATGCGGCGTCGGGCTGTCACGCCCCTGCTGCCGACCCAGCGTGTTCACACCCCGTGAGGCGATTTGGCGTCGGGTGGCACTCTGACGCAGCATCTCAACACCACCATTAGCGCCGGCTTTCCCCGCGCCCAAGTCGGAGTCCACTTCGACCAGCGCGATACGCGAATTGCGTGCGGCCAGCCGATAACGAGAGATGACCTTCTTGAAGCGGCGAATACCCGCGATCGTCAACTGCAACGAGGTATTCGCCCGCTGCATTGCCATGAATTCCTCAAAGCCGATTTCGCCATCGCCATCGGCGTCGTGCTCGAAGATCAGCACCTCCAGGGCAATTTCATTGCAGGTCGGGTCAAGGCAGCGCGCCAACTGAAGCATCTCCTCGCTCGACAAGGTCCCATCCCCGTTGCTGTCGGCCAGATCGAAGACGGTGCGGTATTCCCGGGACAGATCGAAATCTTCGCGGGTGCTCAGCCAATCAATGAACGCATCGCGCTTGACTGAACCCGTCGCTTGGGCCTGCGCCAACAATCGTTGACGATCGCTCTCGCTTAACCCGACTTCAAGCACCGACAGCGCATCATCGATCTCGGCGCCCCGCAGTTCGCCCTTCGAATCAGAGTCGAAAAGTTTGAACAGTGCCGAGAACTCCTCGTACTGTTGAGGCGTCAACATGGATGTCGTTTGCATAGGGGTACGGGCTGAGCCACTCAGCCGCCCCGAAGACCGACGTCTCAGGCCAGCATGAAAATTCCTGGTTGAATCGACCGACTAAGCCGAGTCAACCAGGGCGTCAGGACCTACCAAAGCACAAAGCGTGCCGTCCATGAAGCTGCCGTTTCGCCCGCACATGGTGCGAGCCACGCACCCTTTAAGAGCTCGATGCACTCAGACGCTGACGAGCACGTCCGGCATTCGACCCGGATTGCGGGCCACCAGGATCGGGCGCACCCACCGCGCAA
>JBILSK010000056.1:0-8382 GCA_044372165.1 Burkholderiaceae bacterium
CCTGAACGAGCGCCACTACGGTGCCCTGCAGGGTCTCAACAAGGCCGAGACTGCGGCCAAGTACGGTGACGAGCAGGTGCTGATCTGGCGTCGCGCCTATGCGATCGCCCCGGAGCCGCTGCCGGCCGGCGACCCGCGCGAGGCGCAATCGGACCCGCGCTACGCCCGTCTGCGCCCGGACGAAGTGCCGCGCACCGAATGCCTGCGCGACACGGTCGATCGGGTCGTGCCCTTCTGGAACGAGTCGATCGCACCGGCCATCCGGGCCGGCAAGCGGGTGGTGATCGCAGCGCACGGCAATTCGCTGCGTGCGCTGATCAAGCACCTGGACGGGGTCTCGGAGGAAGACATCGTTCACCTGAACATTCCCACTGCTCGGCCGCTGATCTACGAACTCGACGACACGCTCAAGCCGATCAGCCGTCGCTATCTCGGCGACGCTGCCGAGATCGAAGCCGCGATGGCGGCCGTGGCCGCTCAGGGCAAGGCACGCTAGATCGCTGCGGGACCGAATGCACACGCTCCCGCCCCGAGCGCGCGTATACTCGATTTCACTATTTGCGTGCCGGCCTGAACCCGCCTGAGGGACAGCGGCGTGCACCTCCGCCGTCCCGATGAAGACCTCCTTCAAGCCCGTTGCCCTCGTCATCGCCGGTGCCGTCGCAGGCGTGCTGGTCAGTCTCGGCGTGAGTGCCGTCGCCCAGCGTGACGCCCGCACCGCGCTGCCACTCGACGAATTGCGGCAGTTCAGCGACGTCTTCGGCGCCATCAAGTCGTTCTACGTCGAGCCGGTCGAAGACAAGAAGCTGATCCAGGAAGCGATCAGCGGCATGGTCACCGGGCTGGATCCGCACTCGGCCTTCCTGGATGCGGACGCCTTCAAGGAACTCCAGGTCGGCACCCAGGGCGAATTCGGCGGACTGGGCATCGAGGTCGGCACCGAAGATGGCTTCGTCAAGGTGATCTCCCCGATCGAAGACACGCCGGCCTTTCGCGCCGGCGTGAAGTCGGGCGACCTGATCATCAAGATCGACGAGAAGCCGACCAAGGGCATGCCGCTCAATGACGCGGTCAAGCTCATGCGCGGCAAGCCCAAGTCGACCGTCACGCTGACGCTGTCGCGCAAGGGCGAGAACCGGCCGGTGGTGGTCCAACTCGTTCGCGACGTCATCAAGGTCCAGTCGGTGCGCTCGCGTCTGGTCGAACCGGGCTTCGGCTACGTGCGTCTGACCCAGTTCCAGGAGATGACGGTCGACAACATGGTCAAGCACCTCATTGCGCTGGACAAGCAAGGCCCCCTGAAAGGTCTGGTGCTCGACCTGCGCAACGACCCGGGTGGCTTGCTGCACGGTGCGGTGGGTGTCTCCGCGGCCTTCCTGCCGCCTCGGGTCCTGGTGGTCTCGACCGACGGGCGAACCGAAGACGCCAAGCGCAAGTACATCGCCAGTCCTGAGGACTACGTCCGGGGCGCCCGCGAGGACCTGCTCTCCAAGCTGCCCGCCTGGACCAAGACGGTGCCGATGGTGGTGCTGGTCAATGCCGGGTCCGCATCGGCGTCGGAAATTGTTGCGGGCGCGCTGCAGGATCACAAGCGCGCGGTGGTGATGGGCACGCAGACCTTCGGCAAGGGTTCGGTGCAATCCATCCTGCCGCTCACCAACAACACTGCAATCAAGCTGACCACGGCGCGCTACTACACGCCGGCGGGTCGCTCCATCCAGGCCAAGGGCATCACGCCGGACTTGCTGGTCGAGGAGACCGCCGAAGGCGACATCACCTCGCAATTCCGGGTCCGCGAAGCCGACCTGCAACGGCATCTGTCCAATGACAAGGACAGAGAAAACCAGCCCACGACCCCGACACCCACGCCGGACGCCGGCGCCATCGAGAAGTTGCGCGACCGCAAGCCGGCAGAGTTCGGTTCGCCCGAGGACTTCCAGTTGCAGCAGGCCTTGAAGCATCTGAAGGGCCAGCCGGTCCAGACCGCCAAGAAGGTGGCGATGGCCGCGCCCGGGGGTGACACCCCTGCGTCGACCCAGACGGCCACCAAGCGCTGAGCCCCCGGTCGGTCGCTCGCCCGACATGAACGACGCCCAGCTGCTGCGCTACAGCCGGCACATTCTGCTGGATGAAATGGGCGTCGAAGCTCAGGAGCGGCTGCTCGGGGCGACCGCACTGGTGGTCGGCGCCGGCGGACTGGGCTCGCCCGCAGCGCTGTACCTGGCCGCGGCTGGCGTCGGCCGCATCCTGCTGGCCGACGGCGACACGGTCGATCTCACCAACCTGCAACGCCAGATCCTCCACCGCGACGACCGCATCGGACAGCCCAAGGCGCGCTCGGGGCGGCAGTCGCTCCTCGAGATGAATCCCGGGGTGCAGGTGGTGGCGCTCGATCACCGCCTGGAGGGCGCCGCCCTGTCCGAGGCCGTCGCCTCGGCCACGGTGGTGCTCGACTGCTGCGACAACTTCGCCACGCGCCATGCGGTCAATCGCGCCTGCGTGGCCGCCCGGGTGCCTCTGGTCTCGGGGGCGGCCATCCGTTTCGACGGCCAGCTGGCCGTCTTCGATGCCCGCCGCAACGACAGTCCCTGCTATCACTGTCTGTTTCCCGAGGCACAGGATGTCGAGGAAGTCCGCTGCGCCACCATGGGTGTGTTCGCGCCACTGACCGGCATCATCGGCACCATGCAGGCGGCCGAGGCACTGAAGGTGGCCGGTCAGTTCGGCACGCCCATGACCGGGCGGCTGCTGCTGCTCGATGCCCGAACCCTCGACATCACTACGCTGAAGGTGCCTCGGGACCCCGGCTGCCCCGTGTGCGGCACCGCACCGCTCAGCTGATCAGGCGACGCAGCTGCACTTCCACGCCCTCGGAGGGCGTGCGCTTGAAGCCGGTCTTGGCGAACCGCGTCCAGCGCCCCACCACCCAGGACACCAGCAGATCGGCTCGACCCGCCGGGTCTTCGCCATTGACCACCATGCCCTGCTCGATCGCATTGCGAAAGCACTGGCGCACCGAGGCCTCGACGCGGTCGATCAACTGATTGATGCGGGCCTGCAGGCGGCTGTTCTCGTTGACCAGGGCGTCCCCGATCAGCACCCGCGTCATGCCCGGGTTGCGCTCGGCAAAACCGACCAGCATCAGCGCGATCGAGCGCAACTGCCGCTGAGCATCGGCTTCCTGCGAGGTGATCTGGTTGATCAGGCCGAACAGACTCTGCTCGATGAACTCGATCAGGCCCTCGAACATCTGCGCCTTGCTGGCGAAGTGCCGGTAGAGCGCGGCCTCGGAGACCTGCAGTCGACCCGCCAGAGCCGCCGTGGTCACCCGCTCGCCGCCGGGCTCCTCGAGCATCTCGGCCAGCATCTGCAGGATCTGGAGGCGTCTCTCTCCGGGTTTGGGCCGGCTGCGGGCGGGTGCCTTGGCGGGCGTATCCGTCGTATTTTCGTTTTCGTCAGGTGCCATGGGCAAGGCGTGCAAGCGGAGTACGCGCTAACTGTACTACCGATCTGAGCTGCACGTCTATGCCGGCATGTCCGCGCCGGGGCCGCTGCCAGGCTGGACGGGACCGCCAGGCGATGCCGGTCACCCACACGGTCCGCACCCCGCAATGGCGGGCAGCCCGCAGATTGACCACCGTGTCCTCGACCAGCACGCAGCGCCCGGCAGGCAGCCGCAGGCGGGCGAGCAGCTTGGCCAGCATGGGTCGCGAGGGCTTGGGCATCAGCCGACCGGCGAACTGCATGTCCTCGATGGCGATCATGCCGTCCAGCAGGGGGCCGATGCCCAGTGCCGCGATCACGCCGGCTGCATAGGCCGTGGGGGCATTGGTCAGCACGATCTTGCGGCCCGGCAGTCGACGCAGCATGTGCGCCAGGCGCAGGTCGCGGCGGACCAGTCGGGACAGATCCGGAAAGGGATGGGTGTCCCTCAGGAACTCATGGGGATCGACATCATGGTGGCGGACCATGCCCAGCAGCGTCGCCCCATAGCGTCGCCAGTAGTGCAGCCGCAGGGCGCTGGCTTCGGCCTCGGGCAGGTCCAGGCGGCGCATGACGTAGTCGGTCATGGCCAGGTTGATCCGCGGCATGATGTGATCGACCGCGTCGTGCAGCGTGTTGTCCAGGTCGAGCAGCCAGACCGGCCGGCGTGGCGCCACCTTGGCGCTCAATGGCTGCGGATCATCGTGCCGACGCCTTCGTCGGTCATGATCTCCAGCAGCAGGGCATGGTCGACCCGGCCATCGATGATGTGCACCGCATTGACGCCTGCCTTGGCCGCGTCCAGCGCCGACGAAATCTTGGGCAGCATGCCGCCGGAGATCGTGCCGTCGGCGAACAGCTCGTCGATGCGGCGCGCAGTCAGTCCGGTGAGCAGCGTGCCGCTCTTGTCGAGCACCCCCTGCGTGTTGGTCATCAGCAGCAGCTTTTCGGCCTTCAGGACCTCGGCGACCTTGCCGGCCACCAGGTCGGCATTGATGTTGTAGGTCTCGCCGGCCGCGCCCGAGCCGATCGGGGCAATGACCGGAATGAACCCGTTGGCCGACAGGGTCTGGATCACCGAGGGATCGACCTTGTCGATCACGCCGACCTGGCCGATGTCGAGCTGCTCGCCGGGGTGATCGGGACTGTCCACCATCATCTTGGTGGCCCGCACCAGACCGCCATCCTGTCCAGTCAGCCCGACGGCCTTGCCGCCCGCCTGGTTGATCAGCTCGACGATCTCCTTGTTGACCTGACCGGCCAGCACCATTTCGACGATGTCCATCGTCTCTTCGTCGGTGACCCGCATGCCGGCCACAAACCGCCCCTTCTTGCCGACCCGGGCCAGCAGCTGCTCGATCTGGGGCCCGCCGCCATGCACCACGACCGGATTGATGCCGACCAGCTTCAGCAGGACGATGTCGCGGGCGAAGCTGCGCTTGAGGTGCTCCTCGGTCATCGCATTGCCGCCGTACTTCACGACGATGGTCTTGCCGTGGAAACGGCGGATGTAGGGGAGCGCCTCGGCCAGCACGGCGGCCTTGGTCGACGGCGTCAGATCCTCGGTCATGGGGCAAGGTCCGGTGTCGGGATGGGAGCGCGATTCTACCTGCGCTCGCGGTACCATCGCGCACCCATCCCGCACCCGCCACACATCCACCCGGCCTCGCGCCGAACCGACCCGTCCCGCTTCAACCATGGCCGACCTGTCCCACGCCCTGCGCGCCGCCTTGCGCGACTTCACGCGATTGCCGGGTGTGAGGCGCGGCGCGCCCGCCGTGACGGCCCATGACACGGCCATCGAAGCGACCGCCGACGCGGTCTCGATGCCCATGCCGTCCGCCGCCCTGTCCGGTGCGCCAACGCCCCTGACGCCCCCGAGCACTGTGTTGCGCGTCCTGCCGATCGCAGGGCTGCTGGTGGCCCTGGGCCAGGGCCTGGCCTACGCCTTGTTCAGCCTGGCCTTGCCGCACCCGATCGCGGTGCTGCTGGCGCTGGCCGCCGGGGTGCTGCTCACCGGTGCGACGCATGAATCCGGTTGGCTGCGCTGGTGCGGACCCGGTGCCGGCATCGCCGGGCTGGTGATCACCACCCTGCTCCGATTCGAAACCCTGGCCCACATCGGCACCGACTGGCTGGTTGCCGCACTGCTGTGTGCCGCCTCGGTCTCCCGTGCCTTTGCGGTCCTGCTGGTGTCCAGCCTGCCGCGACAGGCAGCCGATTCACACGACGATCCCTCGATGGGCGTCGGGGCCCGCGATGCCGGGGTGGCCCTGCTGCTTGGCGTGCTGCCGGTGCTGGGCCTGGCGCTGTGGACCGGTGACGCAACCGCTGGCTTGCTCGGGCTGGCCTGCGCGCTGGCGGCCACCGCGATCATGCGCCGGACCGTGCGCAAGCGTTCGCAACCGGACGGGCGCGGAGCCCTGGACGCGACGCAGCAGGTGGTCGAAGCCGCCTTTCTTGTCGGTATGCTGGTGGTGCTCGGTGTCGAGGACACCGACGCCGACAGCCTGGCCGATGCGCCCTGAGCCCGCGCACACTCGCTGCGACCTCACCCACCAACACTGAAATGAAGCTCTGGCTGCTACGCCATCCGCGCCCCGATGTACCCGAAGGCCTGTGCTACGGGGCCACCGACGTGCCCATCGTCCAGAGCCACCTGCAGGAACTGCTGGACCACCTGCCCCGCCGGCTGCCGAAGCAGGCGATGGTGTGGAGCAGCCCGCTGTCGCGTTGCCTGCAGCTGGCCCGCGCACTCGAAGCGCAGGGCTTCGCGCCGGCGCGGACCGACGAGCGTCTGCGCGAGATGAACTTCGGTGACTGGGAAGGTCGACTGTGGCCCGAATTGCCGCGCGAGCAGATCGCGGCCTGGCGCGCGGACATCGAACATCACGTCCCGCCGGGTGGCGAGTCGGTGAGCATGCTGGCGAATCGGGCGCGCGCATTCGTCGCCGAGCTGCCCGCCGACAGCGAGATCATCCTGGTGACCCACGCCGGCGTGATGCAGTCGCTCATCCGGACCCTGCGCGAGCTGCCCCTGGCCAAGCTGGCCAGCCAGAAGATCGACTACGGTCAGGTGCTGCTGATGGAGCGCACACAGGGCGCCTGGCAGCTCGACGAGGCGCCCGGTCTGGGCGCCTGAGCCACCCCGGGTCTACAGCACGTAGCGCGCCAGATCTTCGTCGCGAGCCACCGAGGCCAGGCGGGCCTCGACGAACGCCGCATCGATCGTGACCGTCATGCCGCTGTGCCGGCCAGCATCGTAGGACACCTCTTCGAGCAGCTTCTCGATCACGGTGTGCAGGCGTCGTGCACCGATGTTCTCGGTGGTCTCGTTCACTGAAAAAGCGATCTGGGCCAGACGACGCACGCCCTCGGGTGTGAAGGCGAGCGTCACGCCTTCGGTGGCCAGCAGCGCCTGGTATTGCCGCACCAGACTGGCATCGGTCTCCGTCAGGATGCGCTCGAAGTCGGCCACCGACAGCGAGTCGAGTTCGACGCGGATCGGAAAGCGTCCCTGCAGCTCGGGAATGAGGTCGGACGGCCGCGACAGGTGAAAGGCGCCCGACGCGATGAACAGGATGTGATCGGTGCGCACCATGCCATGGCGGGTGCTCACCGTGGTGCCCTCGACCAGCGGCAGCAGGTCGCGCTGCACGCCCTGGCGGGAGACGTCGGTCCCGGAGACTTCGCTGCGGGTGGCAATCTTGTCGATCTCGTCGAGGAACACGATGCCATTGGTCTCGACATTGGCCACCGCGCGTGCCTTGACCTCGTCATCGTTCACCAGTCGGGCCGCCTCCTCGTCGCGCAGCAGTGCCATCGCTTCCTTGATCTTGAGCTTGCGCGGCTTGCGCCGACCTCCCCCCAGCCCCTGGAACATGCCCTGCAGCTGCTTGGAGAGCTCCTCGAAGCCCTGCTGCTGCCCGCTCATGTCCATCCCGGGCAGTCCGGCGAGACCGGGCATCGAGGGCGTCGGCTGGGCCAGCTCGATCTCGATCTCCTTGTCGTCGAGCTCGCCCTCGCGCAGGCGCTTGCGAAACTTCTGGCGGGTGGCCGAATCGGGCGCAGCGCTGCCTGACTCGGTGTCGCCGAAGCCGAACCCGGCGCTGCGCGGCGGCGGCAGCAGCACATCGAGGATGCGATCTTCGGCGGCATCGAGTGCGCGCATCTCGACCTGCTTCATCTCGGCTTCGCGGGCCTGCTTGATGCCGATCTCGACCAGGTCGCGCACGATGGCATCGACATCCTTGCCGACGTAGCCGACCTCGGTGAACTTGGTCGCCTCGACCTTGATGAAGGGGGCCTGGGCCAGTCTGGCCAGCCGGCGCGCGATCTCGGTCTTGCCCACGCCGGTGGGTCCGATCATCAGAATGTTCTTGGGGGTGATCTCCGGGCGCAAGCGCTCATCGACCTGCTGCCTGCGCCAGCGATTGCGCAGCGCGATCGCGACGGCACGCTTGGCGCGGTCCTGCCCGATGATGTGCTTGTCGAGCTCGGAGACGATTTCCTGGGGGGTCATGGTGCTCATGAAAGCGAGCTTACCTGAGCCGCTCGCGCGACCCCCAGCCACCCTTTTTTGAGTCGTTGACTCGGCCGCAAGGGCGCTGTTAGCCTTGCTGACCCCGAAAACTCCGGCATACATGCGTCACCGACCGGACCGAGGAGCCATGGCGTCCGACTACATCATCGAAACACAGAACATGTCGATCGACTTCAACGGCTTCTATGCCGTGAAGGACGTGTCACTGAAGATTTCGCGCGGCTCCATCCACGCCCTGATCGGCCCCAACGGAGCCGGCAAGACCACCTGCTTCAACCTGATCACCAAGTTTCTGCGCCCGACCGCGGGCCGGATCCTCTACAAGGGTCAGGACATCACGCGCGCAGCACCCGCCG
>JBILSK010000575.1:0-2507 GCA_044372165.1 Burkholderiaceae bacterium
TCCGATTCCCCGTCGTGATCATCGACGAAGACTGGAAGTCCGAATCGGCCAGCGGCCTGGGCATCCGGGCGCTGGCCAAGGCGATCGAGGAGCAGGGCACCGAGGTCGTGGGCGGATTCACCTACGTCGATGTGACCATGGTGGCGAATCAGGCTGCGCGAGCTTCGGCCTTCGTCGTCTCGATCGACGACGAGGAGATCAACGAGGAAGGCCCGGAAAGCAAGGCGATCCTCGAGCTGCGACGTTTCATTCGTGAAACCCGCAACCGTAATGCCGACATCCCGATCTTCCTGTTCGGCGAGACCCGTACCTCGCAGCACATCCCGAACGAGATCCTCAAGGAGCTCCACGGTTTCATTCACATGTTCGAGGACACGCCCGAGTTCGTGGCCCGATACATCATCCGTGAAGCCACGAACTACATGAATTCGCTGGCGCCGCCCTTCTTCAAGGCGCTGGTGCACTATGCGAACGACGGTTCCTATTCGTGGCACTGCCCGGGGCACTCGGGCGGCGTCGCGTTCCTGAAGAGCCCGGTGGGACAGATGTTCCATCAGTTCTTCGGTGAGAACATGCTGCGTGCCGACGTGTGCAACGCGGTCGAGGAACTGGGTCAGCTGCTCGATCACACCGGCCCGGTTGCGGCCAGCGAACGCAATGCGGCTCGCATCTTCGGCGCAGATCACCTCTTTTTCGTCACCAACGGTACCTCGACCGCCAACAAGATCGTCTGGCACTCGGCGGTCGCCACCGACGACGTGGTCCTGGTTGATCGCAACTGTCACAAGAGCGTACTGCACGCGATCATGATGACCGGCACGGTGCCGATCTTCATGCAGCCGACCCGCAATCAGCTGGGCATCATCGGGCCGATTCCCAAGGAAGAGTTCAGCATCGAGAGCATCCAGCGCAAGATCGAGGCCAATCCGCTGGTCAAGGACAAATCGGTGCGCCCCCAGGTGATGACCATCACCCAGTCGACCTACGACGGCATTCTCTACAACGTCGAGACGATCAAGGAGTCGCTGGGCGAGTACATCGAGAATCTGCACTTCGACGAGGCCTGGTTGCCGCATGCCTCGTTTCATCCGTTCTATCACGAGATGCACGCGATCGGCGAAAACCGGCCGCGGCTGAAGTCGACGATGGTCTTTTCCACGCAGTCGACCCACAAGCTGCTGGCGGGCTTGTCGCAGGCCTCGCAGATCCTGGTGCAGGACGCCGAGGATCGGCAGCTCGACGGATTCCGCTTCAACGAGTCCTACCTGATGCACACCTCGACCTCGCCGCAGTACGCGATCATCGCGTCGTGCGACGTGGCGGCGGCGATGATGGAGCAGCCGGGCGGTCGTGCGCTGGTCGAGGAATCGATCTCGGAGGCCCTGGATTTTCGTCGAGCCATGAAGAAGGTCGACAACGAGTTCGGTGAGTCCTGGTGGTTCAGGGTCTGGGGCCCGAAGGCCTTCGATCACGTGGGTTCGGGCCAGCGCGACGAATGGTTTCTGCATGAAACCGATACCTGGCATGGCTTTGGCAAGGTCGCACCGGGCTTCAACCTGCTCGACCCGATCAAGGCCACGCTGATCACGCCCGGGCTGGGCATCGATGGCCAGTTCGCGGATTGGGGCATTCCAGCGTCGCTGGTGACCAAGTATCTGGCCGAGCATGGCGTTGTGGTCGAGAAGACCGGCCTGTATTCGTTCTTCGTCATGTTCACGATCGGGATCACCAAGGGGCGCTGGAATACCCTGGTCACTGAGTTGCAGCAGTTCAAGATGGACTACGACCGCAACCAGCCGCTGTGGCGCGTGATGCCGGAGTTCGTGGCCAAGTTCCCGCAGTACGAGCGGGTCGGGCTGCGCGATCTGGCCCAGCGGATTCACGAGGAATACCGCAAGTACGATGTGGCCCGAGTGACAACGGAGATGTACCTGTCAACGATGGAACCGGCGATGAAGCCGTCGGACGCCTACGAGTGTCTCGCCCATCGCAGGGTGGATCGCGTAGAAATCGACGAACTCGAAGGCCGCATCACCACCATGCTGGTGACGCCCTATCCGCCGGGAATTCCTCTGCTGATTCCGGGCGAGCGCTTCAACCGCACGATCGTCGAGTACCTGAAGTTCGTGCGAACCTTCAATCAAGGGTTCCCGGGATTCTCGACCGACGTCCACGGACTGGTGGCCGAGAAGCATCCGGACGGCCTGCGCTATTTCGTGGACTGCGTCCGGAAGTAGCGCGCTAGCGTCGCGGATCCGCGTCGAGGACGAGGCGGGTTCGCGACAGCCGGTCATAGGCGGTCGCTCGATCCGGATCGAACACCGCCCAGATCCAGGAGATCGGCAGCAGCAGCAGCGCGGTGGGTCCGATGAGCGGCACCAGCATGAAGGGAACGCTCATGAAGGCTGCCGCGATCAGATAGCGCACCACCGCCTGGCCGGTCGACACCGTTCCACCGTCGTGTGAGCGCAACTGAACCGACAGGGTCTTCATCGGCAAGCTGCGTC
>JBILSK010000574.1:0-2507 GCA_044372165.1 Burkholderiaceae bacterium
TGGCCGCGGCGATCTGCCCGGCCAGCGCCAGGCCCGCCTCGTGACAGGCGATGCCGCCCAGCAGCAGCAGGGTCGGCTCGCCGGAGCGCAGAATGTCGGCCGCGGCATCGATCAGTCGGGTATCGACTGCATCGCGGGTCTGGCGCCAGGCGCGACCCGTCGAGGCCTGAACCTCGGGCGGCACCTCATTCCAGGCGCAATCGGCCGGCAGCACCAGCGTGGCGATCTTGCCCGGGGGCGAGTTGGCGGCTTGCACCGCCGCGCGGGTCGCGGCTTGCACACCTGCCGCGGAACCGATGGTGTGGACCCAGTTGGACATCGGGCGCGCCACGCCCTCGATGTCGGAGGTGAGCGGCGCATTCAAGGCCACGTGAGCCGTGCCGTGTTCGCCCACGACATTCACGATGCCCGACTTGGCCTTGCGCGCGTTGTGCAGATTGGCCAGTCCATTGGCCAGGCCCGGTCCGAGGTGCAGCAGCGTGGAAGCCGGGCTCTGGCGCATCCGCCAGTAGCCGTCGGCGGCACCGGTGACCACCCCCTCGAACAGGCCCAGCACGCAGCGCATGCCCTCGATGCGATCAAGGGCCGCGACGAAGTGCATCTCGGACGTGCCCGGATTCGTGAAACAGACCTCGACGCCCTCGTCGAGCAGTGTGCGCACAAGACTTTCCGCGCCATTCATGCGATGGACTCCCCGGTTGATCCGGCCGGGCGCCGGCCGGCGAAACCGGAAGCTTATGTCACTTCACCGCGAGCTTGTCCAGCAGGATGCGTTGCGAAATGAAGGTGCGCCGCCCCTTGGGCGTGCGACGCACATACCCGCCATCGCCATCCATCACCCAGGCCGATGCGTTGTCGCGCAGGTGCACCGCGATGCCCTCGGACAGCACCCTCGCCTTCAGGCGACGATCGCGCACCGGAAAGGCCACCTCGACCCGCCGATAAAGGTTGCGACCCATCCAGTCTGCCGAGGCGAGCCAGACCTCGTCGGCGCCATCGGCATGGAAGTGATAGATCCGGCTGTGCTCAAGGAAGCGACCGACCACCGAGCGCACCCGGATGTTCTCCGACAACCCCGGCACGCCCGGGCGCAGCGCACAGACTCCGCGCACGATGAGATCGATCTTCACCCCCGCCTGACTGGCTTCATAGAGGGCCTCGATCACCCGGGTCTCCAGCAACGAGTTGATCTTTGCGGCGATATAGGCCTTGCGCCCGGCGCGCGCGACCTCGGCCTCGCGACCGATGGCCGCCAGGATGTGAGTGGCCAGCGTGAAGGGCGCCTGCAGCAGACAGCGCAGATCGGTGGCCTTGGCCGGTCCGGTGAGGCGGCGAAACACCTCGTGCACATCGGCGCAGATGTCGGGGTCAGCGGTGAACAAGCCGAAATCCTCGTACATCCGGGCGGTGCGTGGGTGATAGTTGCCGGTGCCCAGGTGCGCATAGCGACGCAGATTGCCGTCCTCACGACGCAGCAGCAGAGTGAGCTTGGCGTGCGTCTTGTGCCCCACCACGCCATAGACGACATGGGCGCCGGCTTCCTGCAGTCGAGAGGCCCAGTTGATGTTCGCCTCTTCATCGAATCGCGCCATCAGTTCGAGCACCACCGTCACTTCCTTGCCCGCCCGTGCGGCCGCCACCAGCGCTTCCATGAGCACGGAATCGGCGCCGGTGCGATAGATCGTCTGCTTGATCGCGACCACGTCGGAATCGACCGCAGCGCTGCGCAGGAAGTCCATCACCGGCACGAAGGATTCGTAAGGGTGGTGCAGCAGGATGTCCTGGCGCGAGATGGCGGCAAACAGGTTTTGTCTGGCCAGAGCTGCGGGCACGCCCGGCTCGAAGGGCGGGAACTTCAGTTCCGGTCGATCGACCAGGTCGATCACCTGCTGCAGTCGCACCAGGTTCACCGGACCATCAACCCGGTAGCAATCCTGGCGGGTCAGGCCGAATTCGCGCAGCAATCGCTGCAGCACGGCATCGCCCGCTCCGGCGGACAACTCCAGGCGCACCTCGTCGCCGAACTGGCGCTGACTGAGCTCCGAGCGCAGGGCCTGGCGCAGGTCCGTGACCTCATCCTCGTCGACGAACAGTTCGGTGTTGCGGGTGACTCGGAACTGGTTGATCGACTTCACCGTCAGCCCCGGAAACAGCCGGTCGACGAAGCCGATCAACACCGAGGTGAGCAGCATCACGCCGTGCGGCGCACCTGCCACGTCCTGGGGCACGCGAATGACCCGCGGCAACACGCGCGGCGCGCCCACGATCGCGATGCCGGCCTCGCGCCCGAAAGCATCGGTGCCCTCGAGCTCGATCACGAAGTTCAGGCTCTTGTTGAGGATGCGCGGAAACGGATGCGCCGGATCGAGGGCAATCGGCGTGAGCAAGGGTTCGATGTCGGACACGAAGACCTGTTCGGCCCAGGCGCGCTGCGCCTCGGTCCAGTCCCCGCTCAGCAGGATCTCGATGCCCTGCGCCGACAACTGTGGAATCAGGGTCTTGTTGAG
>JBILSK010000057.1:0-8321 GCA_044372165.1 Burkholderiaceae bacterium
CCCGCTGAATTCTTTGCAGTGGCTGCTGAAGCTTATTTCGTGTCACCGGCAAGGTTTACCGAGGCATTTCCTGAGATGCACGACTGCTTCGTCACGTATTTCCAACAGAAAGCCCCGCCTGTCGGACCACATCGAAGGCGTCCGCCATTCGGGTAGGCTTGATCGCTGATCGGGCTTGCGTGCACTGTGGCAGCATTGACAGGCGTGACGAGTCTCCTCCGAAAAAAACAGCTTTTGTTTGCGCTAGTGCAAGACATTGGCATCACAGTGAACGCACCATTCACCGTCCCGACATTCCTCTCGACCGGACAGCTCATCCACCTCGCGCATGATCAAGGTCTTCAACCACTATCTCTCCATTCGATTGCTGCTGTTGACGGCACTCGAAGCGTCGGTGCTGTTCGGATCCGTGATTCTCGGATTCAGGCTGCGTTTCTCCCCGCCCCTGCCGGACATGCCCAACTTCGAGGCGGGCATCTTCACGGTCGTGATGCTGACCGCGATGTCGGCACTGGGTCTGTATCAAGTTCATGCGGAATCGTTTCGCACGACCGTGCATCGACTGGTGATCGCCTACGGCCTGTCCTTGATGCTGATCAGCGTGGTGTTCTACCTGATTCCGGACACCTACATCGGCCGCGGTGTCATGGCGTGGAGTTCGCTGTTCGCGCTCGGCAGCGTGCTGCTGATTCGTCTGCTGTTCTTTCGACTGACCGATATCGGTCTGCCCAAGCGCCGCGTGATGGTGCTGGGCAACGGGCCCGAAGCTGAAGAGGTCATCCGGTACCTGCATCACTCGACCGGGCGACAGTCGATCGAATATGCCGGCCTGTATCCGGTGATGCCGGAGCGTGATGCCCAGGGCAACGAGCGGGTGCTCAACCACGATCAACTGCGACGCACGGCGGCGGAACTCAAGGTCTCCGAGATCGTTGTTGCGGTCCGCGAGCGCCGGGGCGGCGTGCTGCCGTTGCGGCATCTGCTCGATGCCAAGCTGCATGGCATTCGGGTCATGGACCTGCAATCGTTCTACGAACGTGAAAAGGGCGTGCTGCGCATCGACTCGATGCGCGCCTCGTGGATGATCTTCGGCAATGGCTTTGATCAGGGCATTGCTCGCGACGTGGTCAAGCGACTGTTCGACCTGCTCGCCTCTGCGGCACTGCTGTTGCTGGCACTGCCCATCCTGCTGCTGGCAATGCTCGCCATCGTGATCGAAAGCGGCTTTCCCATCTTCTATCGGCAGGAGCGGGTCGGTCAGGGCGGCGACACCTTCAGCATCATCAAGTTGCGTTCCATGCGCCAGGATGCCGAAGCCGATGGCAAGGCACGGTGGGCGACCGCCAATGACAGTCGTGTCACGCGCGTCGGGGCCTTCCTGCGCCGCACTCGCATCGACGAAATTCCGCAGCTGTGGACCGTCCTCAGCGGCGACATGAGTTTCGTCGGCCCGCGCCCCGAGCGGCCGGTGTTCGTGCGTCAGCTGACCGAACAGATTCCGTTCTACGACGTGCGTCATTCGGTGAAGCCGGGTGTGACCGGTTGGGCGCAAGTGCGCTACCCCTACGGTGCAACCGTCGAGGACGGGCTCAAGAAGCTCGAATACGACCTGTACTACGTCAAGAACCACTCCCTGTTCCTCGACCTGATGATCATGGTCGAGACCATTCAGGTGGTCATCCTCGGAAAGGGCGCACGCTGAGCGGCACGCCTGTCATCGGTATCGTCGGGTACGGGGCGGCAGCCACCGCCTGGGCTGCACTGGCGGTCCTGCTGCTGGTGCGCGGGAGCGGTCGCGGGCTGGGCAAGCTGCTGGTCGGCTGCGTGGCGGTTGAGACCCTCTGGTCAGCTGCGCTCGCGTTGTCGCAGACCCGGCTGGCGTTGCATCCCGCGCTCACGTTGTTCCTGGAGGCCGTTCGGCCCCTGACCTTCTCCTGCCTGCTGCTGTGGATGCTGCACGCACGAGCCCGGATTCGTCCCTTGCTGTTGACCGCGGCACTGGCCACCGTGATTTCAGTGGTGCAGTTCCTGGCACCGCTGCTCAACCTGGATCTTGAAGTCCAGTTCGGCTCCGGACTGCTGGCCGCGGTGCTCAGCGTGCTGTGCGTCGAGCAGGTCTATCGCAATGCAGCCGAGGATTCCCGCTGGGCGGTGAAATTCCTGTGTCTGGGCTTGCTGGCCATCTTCGTCTTCGATGTGGTGCTCTACACCGACGGCCTGCTCTTCGGCCGATTCGAATTCGGCTGGTGGGCCGCACGGGGCTTTGCCAACGCGCTGGTGGTCCCATTGGTGGCCATCACCGCCTCACGTGTGCCTGACTGGCGCCTCGACCTGCGCTTGTCTCGCGAAGTGGTCTTCCATTCCGCGACGCTGCTGGTCTCCGGCGTCTTCCTGCTGGCCGTGTCTGCCATCGGCTACGGACTGAGATTTGCCGGTGGCGAATGGGGCGGTGTGGCTCAACTGGTGGTGCTCTTCGGTGCTGCCGTGGGGCTGGTCGCCCTGATTGCGTCGGGACACCTGCGCGCCAAGGCCAAGGTGCTCCTCACCAAGCACTTCTTTCGCTATCGCTACGACTATCGCAACGAGTGGCTCAAGCTCACCGACCTGATTGCCGCACCCGAAGAGCCGGGCAGCGCGGCCGGGTCACTGGCGTACCGCAGCTTGCGCGGCCTGACCGATCTGGTTGAAAGCCCCGGAGGCTCACTCTGGTTGCGAGGCGACAACGAACAGTGGGTGGCCCGCGCCCACAAGGATCAGCCCGAGCATCCCCCGTTGT
The DNA here is from genome assembly GCA_044372165.1 of Burkholderiaceae bacterium. Lineage (GTDB taxonomy): Bacteria > Pseudomonadota > Gammaproteobacteria > Burkholderiales > Burkholderiaceae_E > UBA4615. Next base: position 2,777 of record JBILSK010000057.1, read on the forward strand.
CCCGCGATGACCCCTTGCCGGCCTTCCTGGCCGAACGCAACTGGATCGTCGACGTTCCCGAGTGGCGCGAGGAGCCTGGCATCTACGATGACCTGCAGCTACCGGACTGGATGGCCAGAGACACCGACAGCTGGCTGGTGATCCCGCTGGTCCTGCATCAGCAATTGATCGGCTTTGCCCTGTTGCAGCGGCCCGTCGCGCCTGTGCCGCTGGACTGGGAGGTTCGAGACGTCCTCAAGACAGCCGCCCGTCAGATCGCAGGCTACCTCGCCGTGCAGGCAACGGTTGAAAAGCTGGTGCAGGCACGCCAATTCGATTCATTCAACCGGATGAGCGCCTTTGTCGTCCATGACCTCAAGAACCTGGTCGCCCAGCTGTCTCTGCTTCTGAAGAATGCCGCGAAGCACCGGGACAACCCCGAGTTCCAAAGCGACATGCTGGAGACCGTCGAAAACGTGCTGGATCGCATGCAGGGGCTGCTGCGCCAGCTGCGAGTCGGCACTCGACCCATCGAGCAGCCCGCCGCCTTGCCGCTGCTGCCGGTTCTGGAATCCGCGGTGCATTCGAAGCAAGGTCATCGCGTCGAACCGAGCCTTCACATCGAAGAGACCGCCAGGAACCTTGAAGTCGTCGCCCATCGGGATCGCCTGGAGAGGGTGCTGGGGCATCTGGTACAAAATGCCCAGGAAGCGACTCCGGTCTCCGGATCGGTCCGTGTGGCCGTTCGGCGCGACGGCGACCATGCCCTCATCGAGGTCATCGACACGGGTCGTGGCATGAGCCGCGAGTTCATCGAGACCAGCCTGTTTCGGCCCTTCAGTTCGACCAAGGAGCACGGCATGGGGATAGGCGCCTTCGAGAGCCGCGAGTACATCAACGAACTGGGCGGCTCGCTCAAGGTCAGCAGCACCGAGGGTCAGGGCACCACGTTCTCCCTTCGGCTTCCAGTCAAATCCCGTCAACCCTTGCCTGTGACCTCTGCCGATGACCGTTGAACGCCCCCCCCTGCTGATGGTCGAAGATGACCGTGGCCTGCAAAAGCAGATGCGCTGGAGCTTCGACGACTACGAAGTCATCTTTGCCGAAGACTTCGACAGCGCCATTGCAGCGCTGCGCCGCTATGAGCCTGCGGTCATGACCCTCGACCTCGGCCTGCCCCCCGATCCCGACACCACGGATCAAGGCTTCCGGATTCTCGAGGAGGTCATGAATCTCGCGCCGATGACCAAGGTCATCGCACTGACGGGCCAGAACGATCGATCGAACGCGGTGCGCGCCATCGGCATGGGTGCCTACGACTTCTTCGCCAAGCCCTTCGAAGCGGAAACACTGGGCATGGTGATCTCGCGCGCCTTCAGGGTCGCCGACCTTGAACGCGAAAACCAGCGGCTGCTTTCCTCGCGCATGGGCGAAGGCATGACGGGGCTGATCACGCGCGACCCTGGCATGCTCAAGATTTCCCGCCAGATCGAGCGCCTGGCGCCAACCCAGGCCACAGTCCTTCTGCTCGGTGAGTCGGGCACCGGCAAGGAAGTGCTGGCCCGGTCACTGCATACGGCGTCGCCACGCGCCGACAAGCGCTTCGTCGCGATCAATTGCGCGGCCATTCCTGACGCGCTGCTCGAGTCGGAGCTGTTCGGCTACGAAAAAGGCGCTTTCACCGGCGCTGCCAAGACCACGCCCGGCAAGATCGAGACCGCCGATGGCGGAACGCTGTTCCTCGATGAAATCGGCGATCTGCCCATGCCGCTGCAGGCCAAGTTGTTGCGCTTCCTGCAGGAACGCGTCATCGAACGTGTGGGCGGGCGCCAGGAAATCCCTGTCGACGTGCGCGTGGTCTGCGCCACGCACCGCAATCTGCGCGAACGAATCACCGAAGGTGTGTTCCGGGAAGACCTCTTCTACCGGCTCTCTGAAATGATCGTGAACATCCCACCACTGCGCGAGCGGGCCGGGGACACCGAACTGCTCGCGCATGCCTTCGTCCAGCGCTTTGCCAAGACCAACGGGCGCGAGCGGCTGCTGCTGAGCGACGATGCCCTCGACGCCATCGCCCATCACACCTGGCCCGGCAACGTTCGCGAACTCGAGAACGCGATCAAGCGTGCCGTGATCATGGCCGACGAAGACATGATCCGCGCCGAAGACCTGGGGCTGCAGCCACCGGACGACCCGCAGATGTTCAACCTGCGACAAGTCCGTGACGAGGCCGAAAAGCAGGCTGTCCTGAAGGTCATGGCGCGTTGCGACGGAAACATCGTCAAGGCGGCCGAGCTGCTCGGAATCAGCCGACCGACCCTGTATGACCTGCTGAATCGCTTCGGCCTGCGCTGAACGTTCACTGTCCCCCATGCCGAACATGACCCCTCCCCTCGGGACGTTCTCTATGAACCCAACACACCGCCCCTGGCCCCGCACCGGACTTGCTGCCGCCATCCTGTCGGCTGCATTGCTGGTGGGCTGCTCCTCCAGCAGTCCCGAAAAGCTGCTCGATCAAGCTCGTGCCGCGCTGGCACAGCAGGACGTGCAGACCGCCGAGATTCATCTCAAGAACCTGCTGCAGTCACAGCCCGACAACGGCGAGGCACGGATGCTGCTGGCCACCATCCATGTGGGCAACCGCGACGAACGCGCAGCCGAAAAGGAGTGGCGACGGGCGCTGGAGCTGGGCATCAGTCCGAATCGGGCCCTGCCCAACCTGATGGAATCTCTCATCACGCTGAATCAGGGCAAGCAGGCACTGGAGGCCGCTGAGCAATACCGGCCAACAGAAGTCGAAGCCCGCGCTGCGACGGCCTATTTGAGTGGCATGGCTCACCAGTCTCTGCGCGAACCGGCCAAGGCCGAGCAGGCCTTTCGCAGTGCGCTGGGCATTCAGCCTGACTATCACCGCGCTCAAGTGGCTCTGATCCGGATGCAACTGGCGCAGGGCGATACCAAGGGCGCCACGGCAGCGATCGATGCGCTACTGGTCAAGGCGCCCTCGCTGGTGGAGGCCCTGCTCCTGAAGGCCGACCTGCAGATCGCCGCGATGGATGTCGCCGGCGCGAAGGCAACCCTGAAGCACGCCATCGAATCCGACCCGAGGGCACTGCCGGCCCGTTCGATGCTGATTTCGATGCTGGCCGAGAGCAAGGAGTTTCCTGAAGCCGAGGCTCAGTACGCGGATCTGGTGAAGGTCTCCCCGGGCGGGCTGGTGACGCGTTTCATGCGCTCGGTCCTGGACTACCGGCAAGGCAAGATCGACCAGGCTGCGACTGGCGTTGCCGACGTGCTGCGCGTGGCCCCTGACTTCCTGCCTGCGCTGACCCTGGCTGCGACCGTCGCCCTGGGCCAGAACTCGCTCGAACAGGCTGAATCGCACGCCAAGAAAGTCAATGCGCTGGCGCCCAATTCCCTGCAAGGCATCCGTCTGCTGGCTGCGGTCTATCTGCAGCGCGGCGACTATGAACGCACGCTTCAGCTGACTCGCTCACGCATCGATCGTGGACTGGAAGATCCGGTGCTGCTGGCCCTGGCCGGCGAGGCGGCCCTGCGCCGCAACGACACGACCACCGCGAACGACTACCTCGCGCGGGCCGCGCGGCTCGATCCCAAGGACCCGAACAAGCGTACGGTCCTGGGTCTGGCAGGCATTGCTGCCGGCAACACGCAGATGGGCTTCACCGAACTGCAGAACGCCGCCGAACTGGATGCCAAGTCGACCCGTGCCGACCTCGTGCTGATTGCAGAGCGGATGCGCCTGAAGCAGTTCGACGAGGCCCTGAGTGCGGTGGCCAAGCTCGAGAAGAAGCAACCCGAGAACCCTCTGGGTCCGAATCTTCGCGGCTCCATCCAGATGACCCGCGGCGACACCGCAGGTGCTCGCGCAAGTTTTGCGCGCGCCATCGAGCTCGACCCGAAGTTCTTCCCGGCCGCTGCAAACCTCGCACAGCTGGACCTGCGCGACAACAAGCCGGACGACGCAAAGAAGCGCTTCACCGACCTGCTCGCCAAGGATCCGAAGAATGCCCAGGCCGGCATCGCGCTGGCCGAGATCGCCCGTCGAGGCGGCGCCTCGAACGAGGAAATCACCCGCCTGCTTCAGCAAGCCGCCGATGCGAGTCCGCAGGCGATCGAGCCGATGATGGCACTGGCCCAGCACCTGACCGCTCAGGACAAGGCGCGCGACGCCATCCCGCTGGTCCAGAAAGCCCTGGCTCAGCAGCCGGAGAGTGCGCAGCTGCTCGATGCGCTGGGTCAGCTGTATCTGCGCACCTCGGAAAAGCAGCAGGCCATCGAGACCTATGAAAAGGTCACTCGCCTGTTTCCCAGTTCTGCGCAGGCCTTCCTGAGGCTGGGTGAAGTGAAGGCACGGCTGGGCGACATCAACGGCGCGATGGCGGCTTATCGAACCGCCTCCGAACTGGACCGCCGCGCACCCGGCCCGCAGTTCGGCATGGCTGCGCTGCTGCTCAAGGAAGGCAAGCGCGACGAGGCCTTGAAGGTCGCGCGCTCCTTGCAGCAACAGATGCCCAAGAGCTGGGTCGGCATGTCGCTGGAAGGTGACGTCATGGCCTGGGAGAAGAAATGGAGCGAAGCCGCCACCCTCTATCGCAAGGCCCTGGCCCTGGAGAAGGTGCCGAACGTGGTAGCCAAGCTGCACAACGCACTGAAGGAATCCGGCCAGAAGTCCGAAGCCGAAGCGGCACTGCGCGACGGCATCCAGGCCATGCCGGACGACGTGGCCCTGCGCTTGTACGCTGCCGAAGGGGCGATGGCTGCTGGCCAGTGGAAGGTCGCCGTGGACCACTACGAGCGTGTGACCCGCATTGCACCGGGCAATGCAGCTGCCCTCAACAACCTCGCCTGGTCACTCCATTCGCTGAAGGATCCTCGCGCGCTGTCCGTGGCGGAAGATGCCTATGCGAAGGCGCCACAATCGGCTGCCATCATGGACACCCTGGCCGTGATCCTGCTGAGCAAGGGCGATGACAAACGCTCGGTCGAGCTTCTGAAGAAAGCCACCGAATTGGCACCGTCGGCAGCGGACATCCGCTTCCACTATGCTCAGGCGCTGGCTCAGTCGGGAGCGAAGGACCAGGCACGTGCCGAAGCCGACGCGATCGCCAAGACCTTCCCGAACTCGGCGCAGGCCACTGCTGCCCGTGAACTGGTGCAGAAACTGTGACGACAATCCTCTCCAGATCGGACCGACTCGGGCGCGCGAGCGCCTCGCCAGCGGTCCCTTCACCCCCCTGCAGGGACGTGTCGCCTGTCGGATGCAATCGACCGCGAAAGGAAGCGGTCGTGACAGCTCGACTGACCCTGTGGAAAACTCGGACCGTAATGGAAAACAGGCAAGGAGTTCCGCAATAATGCTGCGATACGCCACGATTCTCGCAACCACCCTGATGGTGGCCGGCTGCTCCACGTCCAGCCTGCCTCCGGCCCCGACCAAGGCGGCCCAGCCGACCTACAACTACCAGATCGGCCCGGGTGACAGCCTCACGGTCAGTGTCTGGCGCCATCCGGAGCTGTCCACGTCTGTTCCGGTCCGCCCGGA
>JBILSK010000058.1:0-8281 GCA_044372165.1 Burkholderiaceae bacterium
CCCAGCGGGGGCCTGCTGGCCAAGGGGCATCCGGTGGGCGCCACCGGGGTCGGGCAAATCTACGAGGTGGTGCGCCAGTTGCGGGGCACCCACCCGAATCAGGTGCGCGATGCGCGCCTGGGCATGACCCACAACCTGGGTGGCACGGGGGTGGCCTGCACCGTGAGCATCCTTGGCCGACAGGAGGGCTGACGATGGACGCTGACCTGCCCTGCGTGTCGCTGGTGCGCTGTGTCGCCTGCGGGCACCTGGATACCGCCACCCGCGCCGTATGCCCGCGCTGCTTGGGAGAGGCGCTGCACCCCGAGCAGGTGCCCGGCACGGGGCGCCTGGCGAGCTTCACCACGATTCGCCGCGCACCCGCCGCATTTCGCGATCAGGCGCCCTATGACGTGGTGCTGGTCGACCTGGACGCAGGCCCCCGGGTCACCGGGCGCCTGGCGCACGACTCGGCGCCGCCGACATTGGGTGCACAGGTGCGACTGCTGTCGCACGAGGGCTCGGGCCTGGTCTTCAGCCTCTCGAACGACGCGAGCTGAGCCCAGCGCAGGTCGGCGCGAGAGACACCCCGGATCGAGCTGACCCGGCGACACCGGGTCGTCCCGGTTACACCGGCTGCGGCGCGTCCGCCCGGCGCGACGGGATCACCGCGGTCATCGAGGTGAACCCGTGCACGAAGTTCGACTTGGTACGCACCGGTGTGCCGATCACGTCGATTCGATCGAAGCGCTTGAGGATCTCTTCCCACAGGATCCGCAGCTGCAACTCGGCCAGGCGGTTGCCCACGCATCGATGGATGCCGAAGCCGAAGGAGATGTGCTGACGGGGACGGGCGCGGTCGACGATGAAGCGATGGGCCTCTTCGATGGCTTCTTCGTCGCGGTTGCCGGACAGGTACCACATGACGATCTTGTCGCCCTTGCGGATCGTCTTGCCACCGAGCGTCGTGTCCTTGACCGCGGTGCGACGCATGTGGGCGAGCGGCGTCTGCCAGCGAATGATCTCGGGCACCAGGCTGGCCACCAGCGCAGGATTGGCACGCAGCTTGTCGTATTCGGCCGGAAACTGGTTGAGGGCAAACAGCCCGCCGCTCATGGAATTTCGGGTGGTGTCATTGCCGCCCACGATCAAGAGCAGCAGGTTGCCCAGGAACTCGTTCGGGTTCATGTTCCGCGTCACCGGCGAATGGGCAAGCATGGAGATGAGATCGCCGCCCGGGGGTGCATTGACCCGCTCGTTCCACAGCCGGGTGAAGAAGTCGCGGCATTCGCCGAGCTCCTTCAGGCGTTGCTCCCAGGAGGTGACCGGCCCGTTGCCATCGGGGTCGCCAGTGGCCATGTCAGACCACCAGGTGAGCTTGCTGCGCTCTTCGAAGGGGAAGTCGAACAGGGTGGCGAGCATCATGGTGGTGAGCTCGACCGAGACCTTCTGCACCCAGTCGAATTCAACACCGATCGGCAGGCTGTCCAGCACCCGAATGGTTCGCTCGCGGATGGTCGATTCCATCTGCGCCAGATTGCCGGGCGCCACGATGGGGCTCACCGTCTTGCGCTGATCGTCGTGGCGCGGCTGATCCATCGCGATGAAGCTCGGAAACATCTCGCCCTGCGGCCGCTCGGCCAAGGCGATGCCGCCCAGCCCGGACTCGGAGGAATAGGTCGCGTGATTGACCTCCACCTCCATGATGTCCTTGTACCTCGTGACCGACCAGTAGCCGCCGTAGCGCTTGCTCACCGCGTAGTGCACCGGGTCTTCCTTGCGCAGGCGCTCGAAGTACAGATCGACGATGTCATCCATGAAGAGATAGCCCTTGCTCACGTCGATCTGGTCGATCGGCATGCTCCAGACTTTTTCACGCTCGGCGGCAAGGGCTGCTGTATCCATGGTTCAGAGGTCTCCGTGTGTGCCGCAGACTTTACACCGCGAGGACCCGATCGCGCAGGCCCGGGGACAGGACACTGCGCAGCCGTGGCATCCTCGCGATCTCGACCGCCTGATGCCGTTCGCCGCGCAGGCCCATGACACCGGAGACCCCGATGGATCAGGACGAACGACTGCAGATCGTCGCCTACACCGACTACAAGAGCCCTTACGCCTTCGTTGCCAACGCGGCCACCGAAGCCCTGGCGCGCCAGTACCCCATCGATCTGACCTGGTTGCCCTACACGCTGCGGATCGCCGAGTTCATGGGCAGCGTGGAAGAACGCACGCCGCACTTCTGGCGCAAGGTGCGCTATGCCTACATGGACGCCCGGCGCATCGCCAACCGTCATGGCCTGATCCTCAAGGGGCCCCGCCGCATCTACGAGGGCGAACTGTCCAGCATCGGCATGCTCTTTGCACAGGCTCAGGGCTGCTTCGAGGCCTACCACGCCTCGACCTTCGAGCGCTTCTGGTGCCATGACCTGGACATCGACTCGATGGACGAGATGGTTCGCCACCTGGATGCGCTGGGCGCATCCGGCGCCGAGTTCGAGCGCTTCGCACGCGGCGCGGGCGCAGTGCAGCATGGCGAGATCCTGCTCGCGGCCGAGACGCAGGGCGTATTCGGCGTGCCCACCCTGGTGATGAACGGCGAGCTCTACTGGGGCGGCGACCGTCTTCCCATGCTGCGCGAGGCGATCGAGCAGCACCTGCTCGATCGTGCCGCTGCACACCGGGCGAAACCCGAGGGCAGGGTTCGCTGAGCACTCGACTTTCGCGCGGCCCGCGCGTCGCGATCGAGACTCAGTCGTAGTGCTCGCGGCCCTTTCTCAAGGTCTGCCACTGGGCGTCGTCGTGTCCAAAGATCACGGTGGTGCCCGACTCGCCGATGCGCCGGACCTCATCCATCGAGGTCGACGCGATATCGTGGTTCCAGGTCTGCCGCGGATGTACGTCGGCATCGAGGTTGGCCTTGAGGGCCACTGCATCCGAGGCGAGCAGAAAGCTGCCTGACCGCTCCAGTTGCACCCGCGCGCAGCACATGCCCGGCGTGTGACCCGGCATCGACAGCAGCACGATGCGACCATCGCCAAACAGGTCGTGCTGACCCTCGAAGGTCTGAAAAGGCATCGCGTGATTCCAGTCCTGCCGACTCATGCCGAGCTTGCCACCCAGCTCGCCGTGCGCCGTCTCCAGCTCCTTCGCGTGACAGACCATGGTGGCCCGGCGGAAGAACTCGTTGCACCCGCAGTGATCGGTGTGCAGATGCGAGTTCACCACCAGGTCGATGTCGTCGGCCCTCAGACCGGCCAGGTCCAGCTGGTCGACCACGTTGTCGCGCGGCCCATGCAGCGCGGTCAGCACGCGTGTCACGCCGCCCCAGCGGGCCACCGGGTCGGTGCCGGTCTGGGGATGACAGCCGGTGTCGAACAGCACGTTGCCCTGGGGATGGCGAAGCAGATAGCAGGAGACCGGCAGGTCGATGGTCTCGTCGGCTGTGGCATCGGGATGAAACACGCCGCGACGCATGCGCAGGCGTCCGCCCGACAGGATGTGCATCTTCATGATCAGTGTCCGCGGCGCGGCAGTCGGGTAGACACTGCAGCGCCCAAGGTGTTGACGAAGGCGGCCATCATCATGGCCGCGTGATAGCCCTGGCTGCGGTCGTACAACCACCCCGCAATGACCGGCAGCGTGACGGCCGCGACGCACCAGGCGATGTACAGCTGCCCGGCCACTCGACCGAAGGCATTGCGATGCCAGTATCGTGCGATCGAGCCAGCTGTGGCACCCGAGATGAAGCCATAGCCCATGCCGACCATCGTGAGCGCCCCCACCGCCAGCGCGGGCGACGGCCAGATCAGCAGCAACACCGAGCCACACAAGGCGAGCAGGTGCGCCCCGCAGGCCACATGCGGCACCTCGAAGCGATCGACCAGCCAGCCGCCACCGATACGAGCCGAGGCGATCGCACCCGTGATGAAGGTGGTGCCACCCAGGGCAAAGGCGGTCTTCGCACCGTAGGCCTGCAGGATGCCGGCGGCCTGGCTCATCACCATCAGTCCCGCCGCGGCTGCCAGGAAAAACACGCCGAAGAGCGTGGCGAACAGCCCCCAGCGGCGATCGCCCAGATCGGCGGCGGCGACGCTCGGGTCCTGCATGCGGATGCCGGCGATACGGTAAAGGAGCGCGGCAATCAGGGTGGCCACCATGATCACGGCCGCCAGCACCACGAGTGTCGTGCGCAGACCGACCGCATCGATGGACCAGCCAAAGAGCGGCGCACCGATCATCGCGCCCAGCGGATACAGGCTCACCAGGTAGCCGTTGGCCAGTCCGCTCAGCTTGACCACGGTCTGATTGAGGCCCTGCTGCACGACCACAAACGACACGCCGCAGCCCAGCCCGAACAGGACCCCGTAGCCCATCATGACCTGCGCGAGCCCGGTGGCACTGGCCGTGAGGGCCATGCCCGCGGCGCTCACCACGCCACACCCCAACAGCATGGGCACGGGCCTCACGCGGGCATACAGGCGCGGCGCCAGCAGCATGCCCACCGTCATGCTCACCGCGGCGACCGAGAAGACCAGCGCCATGTCGGCCCGCCCTATCCCCAGCAGCGACTCCATGGGCTTCAGGAACACGCTGAAGGCGTAGATCGTCCCGAAAGGCAGGTTCAGCGCGGTGGCAGCCAGCAGGGCGATCAATCCGCGCGTGCGCACCGACATCGGCAGGCCAGACTCGACAGACGGGACAGACGCGGGGGGTAGCTTCATGGCCAGGGTGCGCGGCACGGCTCCGGGCAAGGATGTCGGGCGAGTGTATCGGAGGCCTTGGTCGGTACTGGGCGATCGGAACCGGTTTCCGGTTCGCCCCACTCAATGCCTGCGAGCAGCCACGCTATCCTTTGCGACACGCCAACACAGCGGGGAGACCTCCATGAGCCTCTGGGAAGACCGGGCGGGCACGCCCTTTGCCACCGAAAAGCACCCGGCCCGCGGCACGCGAGGCATGGTCGTCACCAACCATCCGCTCGCCTCGGCAGCGGGTGCAGAAATGCTGGCGGCCGGTGGCAATGCGGTCGATGCGGCCATCGCCTCGCTGTTCGCCCTGTCTGTGGTCGAGCCGATGATGGTCGGCATCCTGGGTGGGGGATTCGCTCACCTGCGTCTGCCGGATGGCCGCCACACCGTGCTCGAGGGTCAGGGACGGTGCCCGCAGGCAGTCGGCCCGACCACCTTCACGCCGGACGACAGCACCGGCCCGGGCTCGCTCGATGCCGTGGGCCGACGCAATAGCGTGGGTCGCGAGGCCGTCGCGGTACCGGGCAACCTGATGGCGTGGTGCGAGCTGCTCGCCCGCCACGGGCGCCTGTCGCTGGCTGATGTGGCCGAGCCCGCCATCCGTCATGCCGAACGCGGGTTTGCCGCGACGCACTATCTGGCCGACTGCGTCACCGACTGCGCCAAGGACCTGGCGGCCGACCCCGAGATCGCCCGCATCTTCATGCCCGGCGGCACACCGATTGCGGCCGGCGCGCGCGTGGTGAACGCAGCCTATGCCGACACCCTGCGTCAGGTGGTTCGCGAAGGTCCGGCAGCCCTGTATTCCGGCAGCCTGGGCGCGGCACTGGCCGAGGACATGGCTCGCCACCAGGCGCATCTGAGCCGCGACGATCTGGCGCGTTATCGGCTGCAGGACCTCGAGGTGCTGCGCTCGACCTACCGCGGCTTCGAGATCGTCGGGCCGCCGCCGCCCTGCAGCGGCCCGCTGCACATCGGGCAGATGCTGAACATCCTCGAGGGCTTCGACGTGGCCGCGATGGGATTCGGCACCGCCGAATCGGTGCATCTGCTGGCCGAGGTCCTGAAGATCGCCTTCGCCGACCGGGCTGCAGCCACCGCCGACCCCGACTTCGTGCCGGTGCCCGTGGCGCGATTGCTGTCACGCGAGTACGCCGAGCAGCGACGCGCCGGAATCGATCAGCGGCGTGCACAAGCCTTCACCGCCGGCGTGCAACCGGGCGAAGGCGCGCACACCACGCACCTCACCGTGGCCGATCGCGACGGCTTCATCGTGTCGGCCACGCAGACCATCAATTCGCTGTTCGGCGCCCGCTACATGGTGCCCGGCACCGGAATGATCCCGAACAACTACCTGTACGTGTTCAATCCGCGACCGGGCCTGGCCAATTCGCTGGCGCCTGGCAAGCGGGTGACCTCGTCGATGGCGCCCCTCATCATCCTGAAGGACGGTCAGCCGCGCTTTGCGCTGGGCCTGCCCGGCGGATTGCGCATCTTCCCCTCGGCCATGCAGGCCACGGTCAACTTGATCGACCACGGCATGTCGCTGCAGGAAGCGGTCGAGGCACCGCGCGTATGGACCCAGGGCTATTCGCTGGAACTCGAGCCCGCCTTCGGCGACACGGTGCAGGCTGCCCTGCAGGCGCGCGGCCATGACACGCTGCGCGTGCCCAATGTGGCCGGTGGCCTGTGCGCCATCCGCTTCGAAGCCGATGGATCGATGGAAGGTGCGGCCTGCTGGCGGGCCGATGGCACACCGATCGGGGTGGGAGGCGGTCCGGCCCGGCGCGGCGTGCGATTCCTGCCTGAGGCCAGGCGCAACTGAGCGCGTCGCACTGCAGCGCTTCACTCCTTCCGACCCGACACACCTTGCACCGGCCCGCTCGGCCATCCCGGAGAACGCAGTCCGATGTACACCGGCATTCACGTCAAGACTTTTCCCGATCGCCCCGCCTTCATCATGGGACGAACCGGCGAGACGGTGACCTATCGCGAACTCGACGCACGCAGCAATCGACTGGCGCACCTGCTGCGACAGCTCGGCCTGCAGGTCGGTCACCACTACGCAATCTTCATGGAGAACAACGCACGCTACGTCGAGGCCTGTGCGGCGGGCGCACGCGCAGGTCTGTACTACACCTGCATCAACAGTTACCTCACCCACGAGGAAGTCGCCTACATCCTGGACAACAGCGACTCGACGGTGCTGATCACCTCGAGGGCACGTCTGGCGGTTGCGCTCGATGCGGTCAAGGCCTGTCCCAGGGTGATTGCCCTCCTGGTCGTTGACGGCCCCGGTGACGGCCAGACGGTGCTCAATCTCGACGAGGCGACGACGGGGCTGCCCGACACGCCGATCGCCGACGAGCGACTGGGTGCGCCCATGCTCTATTCGTCGGGCACCACCGGTCGCCCCAAGGGCGTGCTCAAGCCGCTGCAGGATCAGCCCCCGTGGCAAAGCACGCCGCAGATGGACTTCGGCATCCGGATGTGGGGCTATCGGGAAGGCATGGTCTACCTGTCGCCCGCGCCGCTCTATCACGCCGCGCCGAACTCGGCCGTGACGCTCACCCTGCGCCAGGGCGGCACCGTGGTCATCATGGAAAAGTTCGACCCCGAGCACTTTCTCGAACTGGTCGACCAGCACAAGGTCACCCATTCGCAGCTGGTGCCGACCATGTTCTCGCGGATGTTGAAGCTGCCCGAAGCCACCCGCCTGCGCTACGACGTCTCCTCGCTGGAATGCGCGGTGCATGCCGCAGCGCCCTGTCCCGTGCCGGTCAAGGAGGCGATGATCGCCTGGTGGGGCCCCATCGTTCGCGAGTACTACGGCGCCACCGAGGGCCACGGCGTCACGGTATGCGACAGCCACGAATGGCTGGCGCACAAGGGAACGGTGGGCCGCGTGATGCTGGGCGAGCTGCATGTGCTCGACGACGACATGAAGCCCTGCCCGACCGGCACGCCGGGCACGCTCTGGTTCAAGCCGCCGCATCCCTTCGAGTACTACAAGGACCCGGAGCGCACCGCCGAATCACGCTCGGCCGACGGCGTACTGGCCACGGTCGGCGACGTGGGCTACGTGGACGAGGACGGCTTCGTGTTCCTCACCGACCGCGCCACCTTCATGATCATCTCGGGCGGCGTGAACATCTACCCGCAGGAATGCGAAAACCTGCTGGTCACGCATCCCAAGGTCGCCGATGCGGCCGTCTTCGGCGTGCCCAATGCGGAGATGGGCGAGGAGGTGAAGGCCGTGATTCAGGCGATGCCCGGCATCGAGACCGGCCCGGCCCTGGAGGCCGAGCTGATCGCGTTCTGCCAGGAACACCTGGCCAAGCTCAAGTGCCCGCGGTCGATTGACTTCATCGATGCCATGCCGCGCCTGCCCACCGGCAAGCTGTACAAGAAGCCGCTGCGCGAGCGGTACTGGGCCGGCCACGCCAGCCGCATTGTCTGAGCGCGCCGGGTGTCCGTCTGCGCATTGCCTCGCCTTCCCACCCCTGAGGAGCCCTTTTCATGGCTGACTTCACGACCCTGATCTACGAGATTCC
>JBILSK010000059.1:0-8261 GCA_044372165.1 Burkholderiaceae bacterium
CTGTCCCAGGTGCTGAAGAGCGCGCCAGTGGCCCTGGGCTACTACTTCTCGAGTGAACTGGGCGCGGTCAGCACGGGTCAGCTGCCTGCCCCGGCGATGTCCGTGGCGACACTGGCGCGACATCGACTGTCGGCTGATGCCTGGAGTGGCTACGGTGCCAATGCCCCCTCTCTGGTCTCGGCGGCCCGAGCGGCCGGCTTCTACAACCAGGTCGTCGATCGCGACGGCGTCGTTCGCACGCTGCCGCTGCTGGCCCGGCATGGCGACGCGCTGTACGAGTCGCTGGCGGTGTCGGTGTTGCGCTTGTATCTCGGCGCCGAGTCGCTCGGGGTGCAGACCGATGCGGCCACCGGCACGGCCAGTCTGCTGATTGGCTCGGCCGGCCGCCGCATCGCCTTGCCGGTATCGCCCGGTGCCAGCGTGCTGGTGCCGTTCCAGGGTGGTGCGAGCGCGTCGCGTTTTCGGCATGTGTCGGCCAGCGATGTGCTGCAGGGGCGCATCGAGCCCCGCATGTTCCGGGATCGCGTGGTGTTGCTCGGCACCTCGGCACCGAGCCTGGGCAATCATCGCACCACGCCGGTCGGCGACGCCACGCCGGTGGTCGATATCCACGCCACGGTGATCGCGGGTGCACTGGAAGGCGCCTTGCGCACCCGCCCGCTGGGCGCCGCGGCAGTGTCGGCTGCCGTCATCGCAACGATCGGGGCGACCGCTGCAGTGCTGATGGCAGGGCACGGCGTCGTGGCCATTGCCGGTCTCACCCTGCTGGGCTTGTCGACGCTGGTCGCGTGGAACGCGATTGCCTTTTCGCAGCTGGGTTGGGTGATGCCGCTGGCCTCGGGCGTGCTGGTGCTGCTGGTGATCGCGATCGTCAACATCGTGGCCGAATACGTGATCGAGGGCCGGGCGCGGCGCGCCGTGATCAGTCTGTTCGGGCAATACGTGGCGCCGCAACTGGTTGCCCGGATGACCCATGATCCGCACAACGTGCCGCTGGAGAGTCAGGACAAGGAACTGACTATCCTCTTTGCCGACATCCGCGGGTTCACGCGCATGGCCGAGAGCATGGATCCGCAGCAGCTGCGGGACTTTCTGAATAGATTTCTCACGGCGATGACCGAGGTCATTCACGCCCACGACGGCACGGTCGACAAGTACATTGGCGATGCGGTGATGGCGTTCTGGGGCGCACCAGTCGATGATCCGCAGCACGCTGATCGAGCGGTGGCCGCTGCGATCGCGATGCAGGATGAAGTGGCGCGCCTGAACGAGGAGTTCGAAACGATCGGGCTGCCGCGCCTGCGCGTGGGCATCGGCATCAACACCGGCGTGGTCCGCGTGGGTGACATGGGATCCAGGCTGCGTCGCTCCTACACCGTGATCGGCGACGCGGTGAATCTTGCGGCCCGCCTGGAGGGCTTGTCCAAGCGCTTCGACCTGCCCATCGTCATCGGTGACGCGACGCGTCTGGCGGTGCGCAGCATCGCCCTGCAGTTCGTGACGCAGACCGATATCCCGGGGCGTAGCGAATCGGTGGGTGTCTGGCAACCCGTGCCCCTCGATGCTCATGCCTATGTTCGATCGCACGAGTCGGCGACCGAATCGGTCTGGTCGGACGGCGCTCACGCGACCAGCGCGGTGCAGCCGGGCGAGCCCGTGCTGCCGGGATCGCCGGGCACCCCGCGCCGGGAGCGGGTGGCATGAAATTCCAGGTCCTGGGCTGCAGTGGCGGCATCGGTGGTGTCGACGAGCGTGCGCGGACCACGTCGTTCCTGGTCGACGAGGACATCCTCGTTGACGCGGGCACGGGGGTCGAGGATCTGTCGGTCGATACGCTGGCCCGCATCGATCACGTCTTTCTCACCCACTCGCACCTCGATCACATCGCGGCCCTGCCGCTGATGGTGGATTCGGTGGGCGCGCGCCGGGAGCGGCCGATCGTGGTGCATGCGCTGCCCGAGACGATCGAGGCGCTGCGTGCTCACATCTTCAACTGGGTGATCTGGCCGGACTTCACGCAGATCCCTCACTACGATCGTCCCTGGATGGTGTTTGCGCCGATTGCGCTGGGCGAGACGGTCACGGTGTCGGGACGGCAGATCCGCGCGCTGCCGGCCAATCACACGGTGCCGGCTCTGGGCTATCAGGTTCGATCCGAGGGCGGCTCGGTCGTGTTCTCGGGCGACAGCTGGCCCACCGAGGCCTTCTGGCGCGCGGTGAACGGCATTGCCGATCTGCGTCACCTGATCATCGAGACCGCCTTTCCGAATCGCGAGCGCGATCTCGCGATCACCGCCAAGCACCTGCATCCGATCGAGCTGGGCGAGCAGCTGCGCAGCCTGAGCAGCGAACCCGCCGTCTGGGTCAGCCATCTGAAGCCTTCGGATGCCGATCTGATCGAGCGCGAGGTCGAGGCCTGGGCCGGGCGATTCAATCCGCGCATCCTGGCGCGCGGTGCAGTGCTCGAAGTCTGAGCACCACGGGTGCTCACCGCTTGCGTCGGCTGACGCATTGCGTCACCTCCCCGATGTCTCGAGTGACGCATTGCGTCACCTGCCTGCCGCAGTCGGTCGCTTTGAATGACGCCTGCGATCCGCAGGCCGGGCTTGGATGACCGTTCATCGACGGTCGCTTACCGCCGGGCTCGCAGCGCGGATTCAATGCGGGCTGGCACGAAAGTCGCTCTACAACAACCAAGCTCCGCGGTGGTCGCGGACGCGTGTCGACCGGAGAACATTCATGATCAAGCAAGTGCAGAAGGGTTTCACTCTCATCGAACTGATGATCGTCGTGGCGATCATCGGCATCCTGGCCGCCGTGGCGGTCCCGGCCTATCAGGACTACACGGTGCGTGCCCGCGTGTCGGAAGGTCTGGCGATGGCCTCGGCCGCCAAGGGCGTGGTGGCTGAGAACGCCATGAACGGCGCGACCGATTACAGCCTGGGCTGGTCCTCGCCGGCGGCGACCGACAACGTGACCAGCGTCGCGATCGCGACCACCACGGGTCAGATCACGGTGACCCTGACGGCCAAGGCAGGAAGCGGCACGGTCATCTTCGAACCGAAGACGGGCGCTGCCGGCAACGCACTGAGCACGACGGGCGCAGCGGTCACCGATCGCATCGTCTGGACCTGCACGGGCGGCACGCTGGACAACAAGTACCGTCCGGCACAGTGCCGTGCCGCTGCAACCCCGGCCTGATTCGAGACACATCGAGCGAGCCTCTCCTCTCTTCTCGTAGTCTGAACGCCCTGGCCGCCACGGCCAGGGCGATTTCGCATCCCAGTGACCGTCCGTTCGCCTGGACCGAATCGAAATGACTCCTGCTTCCTCCTTGCAGCGCGGATTCACCCTCATCGAGCTCATGATCGTCGTGGCAATCATCGGCATCCTGGCCTCGATCGCGACGCCTGCCTATCAGGCGTCTCTCATCCGAGCCAAGGTCAGCGAAGGGATCACGCTGGCCTCCATGCTCAAGGAAACCGTGGCCGGGAATGCATCGGCAGGGGTGGCACTTGACAGTGGCACTCCGGGTGTCGGCACAACCCCGGCGTTTTCATCGACCGAGCATGTGGCCGGGCTGCGAGTCAATGGCGCGGGCGAGATCATCTTGACGATGGCTCCCGGTGCCGGCAACGGCACGCTGGTGCTGTCACCTCGCGATGGCGCAAGCGGCCTGACTGCGGGCGAGATCCCCTCAGGTGCGATCACCTGGAACTGCAAGGCCCAGGGCTCGTCGCGTGCCGGCACGCCGGGAACACTGCCCGGGCAGTTCGCGCCGAGCGAATGCCGATGATCCGGCCTGCCTGAGCCTCAGGGTCCGAGTCCGCCCCCATGTTCCGCTCCGGCCTGCCCGTGCAGAGTCCGACCGAGGCCGCTGCCCCGGCGGTCGACGGGCGTCCGCTGATTGTCCCGGCACCGAAGATCACGCCGCTTCCGGTGACCGATGTCGTGGCCGCGGCGCGCTCCGTGCGTCATCGCCTGCGGGCGGCCAGTCTGCATCTGGCCCTGTCAGCACTGGCCGGTATCGTCGTGCTCGCGCTGGTGCTGCTGGCCTGGTATCCGGAACCGATGACCCGACTGCACAGTGTGCGTCCGATCGTGGTCATCATGGTGGCGGTGGATGTGTTCATCGGCCCGTTGCTCACCTTCCTGCTCTTCGATCCGCGCAAGTCTCGACTGGCGCTCGATCTGGCCGCAGTGGTCACGCTGCAGCTGCTCGCGTTGTTCTATGGCCTGCATGCGGTCC
The DNA here is from genome assembly GCA_044372165.1 of Burkholderiaceae bacterium. GTDB lineage: Bacteria > Pseudomonadota > Gammaproteobacteria > Burkholderiales > Burkholderiaceae_E > UBA4615. The sequence goes on from JBILSK010000059.1 coordinate 4,250, forward strand.
ATCAGGGGCGGCCGGCCTTTGTCGTGCTGGTCGAGGACCGCTTCGAGGTGGTCTCGCCGGCAGAGCTGAAACCGGACATTCGCGCGCGTGCCCGCAGCAATCCGGAGGCGCTTGTGGACCCCTTGTCGCCGCGCTGGGTGGCCATGCGCCTGCCGGCCGCGCAGTCCGACCGTGAAGCACTGGTGCTCGACGGCCTGGAAAAGGGCCAGGATCTTCAGCATCACGCCGAGCGCTACATTCCCCTGCTTGACGCCGCCGGCACGGCAACCGCGGCGGCCCTGCCGATTGCTCGCCTGCGCGCGCTCAATCCCTCACGATCTGCGGAAATCGATGCTGCGCTCGAGCGCGCCGGCCTCGATGAAGAGGCGGTGCGCTATCTGCCGCTGCGCGGACCGGCACGAGATGGCGCGGTGCTGCTGTCGGCCCGCGATGCGACCGTGCTCGAGGTCCTGGTGCTGCGACCCTGGTAAGCGGGGTCTGTGCTCAGACGCTTCGCCGCGCCAGCGCGCGATGAACGATGTCGCGCAGCTCGGCTGCGGCGCGGGCCACATCGTCGGCGGCAAACAGGTCACTGATCACCGCCACCGCGTCCGCGCCGGCATCGATCGGAAGCGCTGCATTGCTGCGATCGATGCCACCGATTGCCACCGTGCGCAGACCCAGGTGCTGTGCGTCACGAAACAGGGTGAGCGGTGCGCGCACCGCATGAGGCTTGGTGGGCGAGGCAAACACGCTGCCGAATCCGACATGGTCGGCAATACCGATCATGGACCGGGCGCGGTCGAGGTCGTCGTAGCAGGACACGCCCAGCCAGCGATTCGGGCCGACTCGATCTCGTGCCCGCATCGGGTCACCGTCATCGCGGCCGATGTGCACGCCGGCGGCGTCGATGGCACAGGCCAGCGCCACATCGTCATTGACGATCAGGGGCACATTTGCCCGATCGGTCAGCGTCTTCACCGCGCGTGCCAGGGAGTCGCGTTCGGTGGGCGTGCCGCCCTTGACCCGAAACTGCAGCACATCGATACCACCTTCCAACGCCCTCGCGACCAGCGCCGTCAATCGGGTGGCGTCCGTCGTGTCCGGGGTGATCGCATACAGGCCGCGAAGGGTGCGGCCCTGAAGCGCGGCATCGGGTGAGGGCGTGTTCATGGTGAGCGTTCCAGACCGGAGCGGGACTGGCCGGGGCGAATCTCGGGCCACCACGGGGCAGGGCAGCCCGTGACGATCTGTCCGCCCATCGGCTGCGCCGCGGGGTTCATCGGGCCGAAAAGGTAACATGCGACGCTCTTGCGTCTAATGGACTGTGGTGAACCAAGCATGAGCGAGCAACCGACCCGAACCTTCATGTGCCTGATCTGCGGCTGGATCTACGACGAGTCAGTCGGCGTTCCGGACGATGGCATTCCTGCCGGGACCCGCTGGGAAGATGTCCCGCCCAACTGGACCTGCCCTGAATGCGGCGCACGCAAGGAGGATTTCGAGATGGTCGAGCTGTGAGCGACTGAACCTGGTTCGGTTTCCGGGGGCATTCCCCGGCTCACGGCGCGTGGACACCCTGCGTGCCTGGTCAAGGGTGGCGCAGCATGATCAACGTGACCGAATCCATCGCCGGCCTCACGGTGATGGTCATCGACGACAGCAACACGATCCGGCGCAGTGCCGAGATCTTCCTCACCCAGGCAGGCTGCCGGGTCGTCCTGGCCGAAGACGGCTTCGACGCCCTGGCCAAGGTGGCTGACCACGAGCCTGACCTGGTGTTCTGCGATGTGCTGATGCCGCGGCTCGACGGCTACCAGACCTGCTCGCTCATCAAGCGCAGCCCGCATCTGAGCGCGACACCCGTGGTGATGCTGTCCAGCCGCGATGGCCTGTTCGATCGGGCACGCGGCCGAATGGTCGGCTGCGAGGCCTTTCTGGCCAAACCCTTTTCCCGTGACGCGCTGCTGCAATCGGTCGCTGACCACGCGCGCCGCACGGTGAGTGCGTGAGCGCCATGGCGCTCGATACCCTGGGCGCACGGCCGCTGGCCGCTCGCGCCGTCACCGCACAAACCCGTGCCCCGCAGGCTCGACTGGCGGTCCTGATCGGCGGGCAGCACTGCTTCGTGCCGGTGTCGCAGGTCGGGGAAAGTGTCGCCATGCCCCCGAGCATTGCCCCTGTTCCGCTGGCGCGTGACTGGCTGCTGGGCGTGGCCAACCTGCATGGATGCCTGCACACGGTGGTGGACCTGGCAACCTACGCGGGAGCCGCAGCGACGTCGCGCACCGACGAGTCTCGACTGCTCACCCTGGCGCCGCGCCTGAAGCTCAATGCCGCGCTGCTGGTCACCGAGGTGCTGGGGCTGCGCTCGATCGGTACCCTCAGTCCTGATCGCAGTGCCACGCCGCCGGCGGTATTCGGACTGCAGCAGACGCCCGCCTGGGCTCGAGCTGCAGGCGTGGATGCCAGTGGGCATGGCTGGGTGGAGCTCGACCTGGCCGCGCTGGCGGCGGACGCCCGCTTTCTGATGGCAGGCCTCTGAGCACGTCGGCGTGAACCGATTCGGTTTCCTGGCAAGAACGAGGCGGCGCCTGCTTGCGCTGCTGCGGTTACGGCAACCGGCAGCGAGGTCCGATCGCGACCCCCCTGACAGACTCGCCTACACTGCGTCTGTTCCAGTCCGCCTCGAGTCAACGACGCTTCCCATGGACCCATCGCTGCAGCAGGTCAGCCGGCAGGCGCAGCACGCCCTGCACCGGATCGAACCGATCATCGACGCGCTGCTGGGGCAGGTGATGGCGACCAACGCGTGGTCGATCAATCTCTCGCTGCAGGCGGCCCGTGGCGAGCAGGCCATCGATATCGATGGCCTGGCCCTCGAGATGCAGCAACTGACCGATGCAAGCAGCGATGCGCTTGCGCAGATGTCGTCCCTGCTTGCCGAGGCGTCTCATGCACTCGGGGCCTTGACCGAACCGCAGGCCGATGCGCCGTATGCTGCGTCGCCGTCGCCTGCGGGCCCGCGCTGGGCCACGCCACGCGAGCCGGTGCTTGACGAAGAAAGGGTGCTTGCATGAACGCTCCGGTGCGTGACCTCACCGCGCTGTCCTGGTGCCTGGACGAAATTCGCGAATCGCTGTCGCGCGCCGAGGGCGCGCTCGAGGCGGCGCTACGGGGCAACCGCAGCGACGGATCGCAGGTCAGGGTGGCCCGCGAGTGCCTGCACCGCGCTCAGGGGGCGCTGCGTTTCGTCGCCCTCGATGGGGCCGCCGTGGTCATTCGGGCGGCCGAGACCTTGATCGATGCGGTGCTCGAGCGTCGACGTGAACTCGATGTCGGGATGTTCGATGTGATCGCACGCGCGATCGCAGCGACCATCGAGTTCCTGGAAGGCGTGATCGCCGGCTCGGGCGATGTGCCGCTGTCGCTCTTTCCCCAATATCGGGAGCTGCTGGAGTGCGCCGGGATCGATCGAGTCGACCCGGTCGATCTCTTCAATGTCCCCGGTCTGTCGCAGGCGGTGCTGGACCTCGACGGCCTGCACGCGGTCTGCCTGCCGCTGGCTGCTGCAGAGGCCGACGCTGTGGTGGCGCGGTTCGAACGAGGCTTGCTCGATTTCATGCGCAATGCCGATGCGCACGATGCACTGACTGCGATGCTGGCCAGCGTGGTACGGATGCAGCGGGTCCACGCCACACCGCTTCACCGATGCTACTGGTGGCTGTCGGCCGCGTTCATCGACGCCCTGCGAACCGGTCAGGTGGCAGCGGACCTGCATGCCAAGCGACAGCTCGGTCGGATCCGCCCGCACCTGGCTCAGACCGTGCGGGCTGAAGCACCGGTGACCGAGCGCATGGTGCTGGAGCTGCTCTTTTTGCTTGCGCGGGGCGCTCGACAGGCACTCGGGGCCTCGCCGACGTCAACGCTGGGGCGCTCTGTCCTGGCTGAAGAGGCCGCGCGCCTGTATCGGCTGGAGGGCTTGGTCCCCGCCGCATGGGAGACGCCGCGCTACGGTCTGCTGGATGCTCGC
>JBILSK010000060.1:0-8253 GCA_044372165.1 Burkholderiaceae bacterium
CTGATCGGGATCGGACCACTTGCCGCGCTTGCGCAGGCGACGCCGTTCGGTGGCGCAGGGCTGGTCGTAGATGATGACCGAGACATCTGGGTATTCGCGCAGTGTGCGCTGGACCGCATCCATTTCAGAGCGATGGTGCACCGTCACACCGGCCGGAAAGCTCGTGCCCTCCCACTTTGCCGGCTCATCGCTCACCAGCGCCAGCTTCTTCACGCCCTCGGCCATCAGCTCGCTGATGGTGCCCGGGATGGTCAGTTCGCCGTCGATCTGCTGGCCGCCGGTCATGGACACAAAACCGTTATAGAGCAGCTTGTAGGTGATTGGCACATGGGCGGCAATCGCCTGGCGCAGGGCCAGGAACCCCGAGTGGAAATACGTGCCGTCGCCCATGTTGGCGAACACGTGCTTTTCGGTCGTGAAGGGTTGCTGGCCCAGCCACATCGCGCCCTCTCCGCCCATGTGCGACACGGTGGTCGTCTTGCTGGGGTCGAGGAACATCGCCATGGTGTGGCAACCGATGCCGGCCAGCGCGCGACTGCCGTCCGGCAGCTTGGTGGAGCGCCCGTGCGGGCAACCCGAACAGAAGCTCGGCGCGCGCACCGGTGCGGTGCCGGTCGCAAGCGTTGCCGGGTTGGCTGCAGGCAATGACAGCGGGCAGCCTGGATCGTGCCGGCGCAGCACGCCGATCAGCGCGCGCGCCACCATGGCGGGATTGATCTCGGCCGCATTCGGAAAGACCGCCTCGCCGCGCTCGTCCGCAAACATCGGCCCATTCGAGAACTTGCCGACCAGCGCCGGCGCATCGGGCTGGCCATACAGCAGGGTGCGAATCTGGTCCTCGAGCAGGGGCCGCTTTTCCTCGACCACCAGCACGGTCTTCAGGCCGCGCGCGAAATCGCGCACGATGAGTGGCTCGAGCGGCCAGACCATCCCGACCTGCAGGGTGCGGATGCCCAGCGCGTTCAGACGGGGGGCATCGAGGCCCAGCGCGACGAAGGCCTGTTGCAGGTCCTGCCAGGCCTTGCCGGCGGCCACGATGCCGATGCGGGCCTCCTGCTGCGCCCCGGCGATCCGATTGAGACCATTGGCGCGCACGTAGGCGACGACACGATGCAGCTTGTGGTGATAGAGGCGATCTTCCTGGTTCAGCGCCGCGTCATGGGACCGCGTGTGCACGCCGCCGGCAGGCTCGGGCATCTCGGGCGGCGTGACGATGACAGGCGAATCGGGTGCGACGTACACCGAGCCGCCGCCTTCGACCACGTCGGTGACCACCTTCATGCCGACCCAGCAGCCCGACCAGCGGCTCAGTGCAATGCCGTGCAAGCCGAAATCGAGCAGTTCCTGGGCATTGCTCGGATAGAGCAGCGGAATGCCCACGGCCACGAAGTTCAGATCGGAGTAGTTCGCGACGGTGGACGACTTGGCGCCGTGGTCATCACCGGCCAGCGCCAGCACGCCGCCCTGCACGCCACTGCCGGCGAGGTTCGCGTGGCGAAAGGGATCGCCCGAGCGGTCAACGCCCGGCCCCTTGCCGTACCAGATGCCGAAGACGCCATCGACCTTGGCACCCGGAAACACGCCGACATACTGCGCGCCCCAGATGGCGGTGGCGGCGAGGTCCTCGTTGACCGCCGGGCGAAACACGACCTGGTGGGCCGCGAGCTGATCCTGCGCGCCCCACAGTTCCAGGTCATAGCGGCCCAGTGGCGAGCCACGGTAGCCGGAGATGTAGCCGCCGGTATTCAGACCGGCCGCGGCATCGCGATGTCGCTGCTGGATCGGCAATCGGACCAGGGCCTGGATCCCGGTCATGTACAGCCAGCCACGCTCGACCGTGTAGCGTTCATTGAGGTTGCCAACCAGGCGCTGGCCTTCGATGGGCGCATTCATGTGCAGGGCTCCGATTCATCCGCAGGACGCCAGGCGCGCCCCAGTCGAGTGTAACGTGACGCCCGTCGCGGCCTTCGTTTGACCTGTGTCAATCGGTGCCAGCACAAGAGCAGCCCGCACGGCCCGGTTCGATTTCCGGCAGACGCTCGTCACCCGATTCGTCGCACAATGCGGCCCTGACTTCGGAGCATCTTGATGAATATCGAACGACTCGTACCCGAAGCCCGCCGCACCCGGGACGGGCTGGCAGGTGTGCTGCGCGCCGCCCACCGTGGCCTGCGCGCAGCACCGCGAGCGCGCCGCGCCGGTCTCGCCCTGGCTCTGACGCTGCTGGGTCTCGGCCTTCATGCGCAGGCTCAGGCCCAGCCCCGCAGCTGGAATCCGGCCGAGATCGGCCGCCGCGAATACCTTTCGAGTTGCGCGGCCTGCCACGGCATGGACGCCCGGGGCGACGGGCCGATGCGCCCCTATCTCGTGCGGCCCGCCTCGGACCTCACCACCCTGACCATGCGCAATGGCGGCACCTTTCCCAAGTCCGCGATCGGCGATGTGATCGACGGTCGCGGCCAGGAGGGCGCGGGTCCGCATGGCACCCGCGACATGCCGATCTGGGGCCAGGTGTATCGAGAGGAATCCGAAGCCGCGCTGGGCGGCGCGCCCTTTCCTGCCGAGTGGAGCGTGCGGGGCCGGATCATGGCGCTGGTCGAGTATCTGCTGTCGATCCAGCGCCACTGATCCTGCGCCTCTTGAATGATGCATGCGCGCACCGAAAGCGGGCGCGCTGACCAACGATTTGATCAACACAACACGGAGACAGACATGAAACTCGCCGACAAGGTGGTGGTGGTGACGGGCGCCGGCAGCGGCATCGGACGGGCGCTGGCCCTGCGTTTTGCACGGGAGCAGCCCGCGGGCCTGGTGATCGCCGACCTGCCCCGCCAGCAGGCGGGCCTGGACAACGTCGTGGCCGAGATCCAGAGCCGCCACGGTGACTCGGTGCCGGTGCTGGCGCAGGCTTGCGATGTGGGCGTGGAGTCAGAGGTGCAGGCGCTGGTGGCCGCCGCAGACCAACGCTTTGGCCGGGTCGACGTGTTCTGCTCGAATGCCGGCCTGATCCGTGACGGCAGCGAGTTCACGCCCGATGCCGACTGGACGCTCAACTGGCAGGTTCACGTGATGGCCCACGTCTATGCGGCCCGCGCGGTGGTGCCAGGCATGCGCGCGCGCGGATCGGGCTATCTGGTCAACACCGCATCGGCCGCCGGCCTGCTCACCTCCCTGCCCTCGGCCACGTATGCGGTGACCAAGCATGCGGCGATCGCGCTCGGTGAATGGCTGTCGCTGCAGCATGGCGATGCGGGCATTCGCGTGTCGGTCCTGTGCCCGCAGGCGGTGGACACTCCGATGATCCAGACCCGCGAAGGCTCGTCGGCCGCGCGCCAGGACGGCGTGATCTCGCCGGAAGATCTGGCCGATTGCGTGGTGGCCGGCATGGACACGGAAGGCTTCCTGATCCTGCCTCACCCCACCGTGCTGGAGTACTTCCAGCGCAAGGCGACCGACTATGACCGCTGGCTGGGGGGCATGCGCCGCTTTGCGGCCAAGCTGGGCTCGATGCCCAAGCCGCCCGCACCGCCCAAGAGCTGAAGCGCGGGGAAGGGGCTTGAAAAGACGGGCCGGAACAGGTGATCCGACCCGGTTCTTTCGGTCAGGTCAGAAATTGTGATCTGACCCCAATTTTTCGTCCGGTCAGCGGACGTCGGGGCTGGAGGGCGTGGCGGCGGGCTCTTCGGGCGCCTTGCTGTGCGCGGTGATGAAGCCGGATAGCCAGATGCCCAGCTCGTAGAGCAGGATCAGCGGAATGGCCAGCATGAACTGCGACAGCACATCGGGCGGCGTGAGCACCGCGGCCACCACGAAGGCACCGACAATCACGTAACGGCGCGCCTCGCGCAGCTGTTTGGTGCTCACCATGCCCAGCTTGACCAGCAGCATCTCGACCACCGGCACCTCGAAGGTCAGGCCGAAGCCGAAGAAGATGGACAGGGTGAAATCCCAGTACTTCGACAGGTCCTGCAGGGTCTCCGCACCGGTCTGTGCCGCGAACGAGATGAAGAACTTGTAGGCCGCCGGCAGCACGAAGTAGTAGGCGAAGCTGATGCCCACCAGCATGAAGAAGACACTGGAGACGATCAGCGGCAGGGCGAAGCGCTTTTCGTGCTCGTAGAGCCCCGGGGCCACGAAAGCCCAGGCCTGGTACAGCACCCAGGGCATGGAGGCCAGCAAGGCGCTGAGGAAGGACACCTTGGTGAGGGTGAAGAAGGCGCCGGCCTGGTCGGTGAAGATCGGCCGGGTTCCGGGCGGCAGCGCCTGATACAGCGGCTGCGACAGGAACTTCATGATCTCGCCATTGAAGTAGAAGCACACGCCGAACAGGATCAGCACCACGATCAGGGAACGAATCACCCGGTCGCGCAGCTCGACCAGGTGCGAGATGAAGTTTTCGTCCTGAGCGGGATCGGGAGTCGGTTTGGTGCGATTGAAGAGCTTCATTCGGCAGGCGCGGAATCAGCGGTAGAGACGGCGCTTGGGGCGCTTGATGCCGAGCTCTTTTTCACGCTCGATGCGACGGTCCTTGATGCGCTCACGCTGGCGACGCACCGCGTAGATCTTGTCCCAGTCAGTGACCGGCGCAGGGGAAGAACCGTCCAGGGACTGCTGGATCTCGTTGAACTGTGACTGCGTCGAAGAGACCACATCGTTCATCGAGCTCTGCAGATCGCGGGCTGCGTCGGTCACCTGCGACTGCAGGGTGCGCAGCTCGGACTGTTCCATCTGCCGGTTGATATCCGACTTCACGTCGTCCACATAGCGGCGCATCTTGCCCATCCACTGTCCCGCCTGCTTCGAGACCTTGGGCAGACGCTCGGGGCCGAGCACGACCAGGGCGACGACCGCCAGCACCATCATCTCGGAAAAGCCGATGTCGAACATGATCGAAGCTCAGCGGCAGGGGCGGTGGATCAGTGGAAAAGGGGTCGTGCGCCAGACGAGGCGAGCGCCAGACAGGGTCAAGCAAAACGAGCGGCCGCAGGGCCGCTCGCAACGGTGCGCCAAGCCTGCCCGCGCCGATGAAGCCTGGGCAGGCAGGCGGCCGGCGCTCAGGACTTGCGCTGCGCCTCGACGTCGATGGTCTTGGCGTCCTTGGCCGGCGTGTCGGAGGCGGCGCCTTCCTTCATGCCTTCCTTGAAGCCCTTGACCGCGCCACCCAGGTCTGAACCCATGTTGCGCAGTTTCTTGGTGCCGAAGACCATCATGATGATCACGAGGACAATCAGCCAGTGCCAGATGCTCAAAGAACCCATTGCATTACTCCTTGGTCAGGCGCCGGCAGGCCAGCCGGGCCGAAGCGGTACAGGCCCGCCCAGCACGTGGAGGTGCAGATGATACACCTCCTGATGACCGATCCTTCCGGTGTTGATGATGCTTCGAAAGCCGTCGTCCAGACCCTGTTCGCGCGCCAGGCGTCCGGCGATGCCCATGATCTTGCCGAGCACGGCCTGATGCGCCTCGCCGTCGTACAGGGTCTCGAAGTGCACCTTCGGGATGATCAGAAAGTGCACCGGAGCGGCCGGCTTGATGTCATGAAACGCAAGGATGTCATCGTCCTCGTAGACCTTGCGGCTGGGGATCTCTCCGCGAACGATCCGACAGAAGATGCAATCGTGGCTCACGCTCATTCCTTTGATGTGGTGCGGCTGGCCTTTTCTTCAAGGCCGGACAGGCCCTCGCGACGTGCCAGCTCGGCCAGCACATCCGAAGGACCCAGGTTGTAGTGGGCCAGCATGACCAGAGTATGAAACCACAGGTCGGCCGTTTCGGAGATGATGCGCGCCGCATCGCCGTCCTTGGCGGCCATCACGGTCTCGGTCGCTTCCTCGCCGATCTTCTTGAGGATCGCGTCTTCGCCCTTGTGGAACAGGCGTGCGACGTAGGAGGTCGCCGGGTCGCCGCCGCGGCGGCCGGCCAGCGTGGCGGCCAGCCGCTCCAGAAAGTCATTGGCGTTCAAGGAGGTGCTCATCGCGGATCCCGCAAGGTCTCAGGAGTAGATCGTGGCGGGGTCACGCAGGACCGGGTCGACCGCCACCCAGCGATCGCCCTCGAGCCGGCTGTAGAAGCACGAGTGGCGCCCGGTATGACAGGCGATGCCACCGGCCTGCTCGACGCTCAGCACGATGGCATCGCCATCGCAGTCCAGGCGGATTTCGCGCACCGTCTGCACATGGCCGGACTCCTCGCCCTTGTGCCACAGCTTGCCGCGCGAGCGCGACCAGTAGACGGCCGTGCTGCTCTCGGCGGTCCTGGACAGCGCCTCGCGGTTCATCCAGGCCACCATCAGGATGCGGCCGGAACCCTGCTCCTGGGCGATGGCGCACACCAGGCCGTTGGCGTCCCACTTCACCGTGTCCAGCCAGTTCGACTCGGGCGAGGGGCTGATCGGGACGTTGCTCACTGCAGCCTCATTTCGATGCCCTGCTGCGCCATGTAGCGCTTGGCTTCGCCAACCGTGTACTCGCCGAAGTGAAAGATGCTGGCCGCCAGCACCGCATCGGCATGGCCCTGGGTGACGCCATCGGCCAGATGTTGCAAGCTGCCCACGCCGCCCGAGGCGATCACCGGTATGCCAACCGTGTCCGAGATGGCGCGCGTGACGCCCAAATCGAAGCCTTCGCGGGTACCGTCGCGGTCCATGCTGGTGAGCAGGATTTCGCCTGCCCCCAGGCGCTCGACCTCGCGGGCCCATTCGATCGCGTCCAGCCCGGTGGCATTGCGTCCGCCGTGGGTGAAGACCTCCCAGCGACCGGGCGCGACCTGCTTGGCGTCGATCGCCACGACGATGCACTGCGAGCCGAAATAGCCGGCGGCCTCGGCAATCAGGGCGGGATTCTGGATGCCCGCGGTGTTGATCGAGACCTTGTCGGCCCCGGCATTGAGCAGGCGACGGACATCGGCCACGCTGCGCACGCCTCCGCCCACCGTCAGTGGAATGAAGACCTCGGCGGCCACCGCCTCGATGACATGCAGGATGATGTCGCGCGCATCGCTGGAGGCGGTGATGTCCAGAAAGGTGAGCTCGTCCGCGCCCTCGCGGTCATAGCGCCGGGCGATCTCGACCGGATCGCCGGCATCGCGCAGCCCGACGAATTTCACGCCCTTGACCACCCGCCCGGCAGTGACATCCAGGCAGGGAATGATGCGACGGGTGAGCATCAGGCTTCGCCGGTCAGCTCGTCGGCGCGCGCCTGCGCTTGGGCGAATTCAAGCGTGCCTTCGTAGATCGCGCGACCGACGATGGCGCCTTGTATGCCCTCGTGCTGGACCTCGCACAGGCGGTCGATGTCCGCCAGGTTGGTCACGCCACCGGAGGCGATCACCGGGATGGTGAGCCCGCGAGCCAGGCGCACCGTGGCCTCGATGTTCACGCCGCTCAGCATGCCGTCGCGGCCGATGTCGGTGTAGATGACGGCCTCGACGCCGTAGCCCTCGAACTTGCGAGCCAGATCCAGCACATCATGGCCGGTGAGCTTGCTCCAGCCATCGGTGGCCACCTTGCCGTCCTTGGCATCGAGACCGACGATCACCTGGCCCGGAAAGGCGCCGCAGGCATCGTGCAGGAAGCCCGGGTTCTTGACCGCGGCCGTGCCGATGATGACGTAGGCGATCCCGCTGTCGAGGTAGCGCTCTATGGTGTCGAGGTCGCGGATGCCTCCGCCGATCTGCACCGGAATCTGGGCGCCGACCTCGTTGACGATCGCCTTGATCGCGGCTTCGTTGCGCGGCTTGCCCGCAAAGGCACCGTTGAGGTCAACGAGGTGAAGCCGGCGGGCGCCGAGGTCGAGCCACTTGCGAGCCATGGCCGCAGGGTCGTCGGAAAAAACAGTGGCTTCGTTCATGTCGCCCTGCTTCAGGCGAACGCAACGGCCATCCTTCAGGTCGATGGCAGGAATCAGCAGCATGGGCGCGGTGGGTGCGGGCAGCAGAGTGAAGAGGAGGCGGGTGGGACGAGCCGGAAGCCTCAGGGCTGCCAGTCGATGAAGTTCGCATACAGGCGCAGCCCGGTGGCGGCGCTCTTTTCAGGGTGAAACTGTGTGGCAAAAATATTATCCCGCGCCACCGCGCAGGTAAAGCGAAGGCCGTATTCCGTGCTGCCGACGGTGAGTGAAGGGTCGGTGGGCGCCGCGTAATAGCTGTGCACGAAATAGAAATACGATTCGTCCGGAATCCCCTGCCACATCGGGTGGGCGCGATCCTGGTGCACACGATTCCAGCCCATGTGCGGCACCTTGAGGTGCATGCCAT
>JBILSK010000061.1:0-8225 GCA_044372165.1 Burkholderiaceae bacterium
CATCGGCGACATGCTGGTGCCGCCGCAGAAGACCACGCTGCTGGCCGCGGCCGAAGCCGAGGTCAAGGAAATCGAGCAGCAGTACACCTCGGGTCTGGTGACCCAGGGCGAGCGCTACAACAAGGTCGTCGACATCTGGTCGAAGGCTGGTGACGAAGTCGGCAAGGCGATGATGGACCAACTGCGCGTGCAGAAGACCATCGATCGTCACGGCAAGGAAGTCGACCAGGAATCGTTCAACGCGATCTACATGATGGCCGACTCGGGCGCCCGCGGTTCGGCAGCCCAGATTCGTCAGCTGGCCGGCATGCGTGGACTGATGGCCAAGCCGGATGGCTCGATCATCGAGACGCCGATCACCGCGAACTTCCGCGAAGGCCTGAACGTTCTGCAGTACTTCATCTCGACCCACGGCGCTCGAAAAGGCCTGGCCGATACGGCGCTGAAGACCGCGAACTCCGGCTACCTGACGCGCCGTCTGGTCGACGTCACCCAGGATCTGGTGGTCGTCGAAGATGACTGCGGCACCACCAACGGCGTGGCCATGCGCGCGCTGGTCGAAGGCGGCGAAGTCATCGAAGCCCTGCGCGATCGCGTCCTCGGCCGTGTGGTCGTGGCCGACGTCGTACATCCGGAATCGCAGGCGACCCTCTACGAGTCCGGCACCATGCTGGACGAGGACATGGTCGACGAGATCGAGCGCCTGGGCATCGACGAGGTGCGTGTACGCACCCCGCTGACCTGCGACACGCGCTATGGTCTGTGCGCCAAGTGCTACGGCCGCGACCTGGGTCGGGGTGTGCTGGTGAATTCGGGCGAGGCGGTTGGCGTGATTGCCGCGCAATCGATCGGCGAGCCGGGCACCCAGCTCACCATGCGGACCTTCCACATCGGCGGTGCTGCATCGCGGGCCGCGGTGGCCAGCAGCATCGATGCCAAGTCGAACGGTACGGTGCGGTTCACGGCCACCATGCGCTACGTCACCAACGGCAAGGGCGAGCAGGTCGTCATCTCGCGTTCCGGTGAAGTCCTGATCCAGGATGACAACGGTCGCGAACGCGAACGTCACAAGGTGCCCTATGGCGCCGTTCTGCTGGCCTCCGACGGGACCGCTGTCAAGGCGGGCACCATCCTGGCGACCTGGGATGCACTGACTCGTCCGATCATCACCGAGTACGCAGGGACCGTGAAGTTCGAGAACGTCGAGGAAGGCGTGACGGTCGCCAAGCAGATCGACGATGTGACCGGTCTGTCCACGCTGGTGGTCATCGATGCCAAGCGCCGCACGTCGACCACCAAGGGCCTGCGGCCTCAGGTCAAGCTGATCGATGGCAGCGGCCAGGAAGTGCGTATTGCCGGCACCGACCACGCCGTGACCATCTCCTTCCCGGTGGGGGCGCTGATCACCATGCGTGACGGCCAGACGGTGGGCGTGGGTGAGGTGCTCGCGCGTATCCCCCAGGAATCCCAGAAGAACCGCGACATCACCGGCGGTCTGCCCCGGGTGGCCGAGCTCTTCGAGGCGCGTGCGCCCAAGGACGCGGGCATGCTGGCCGATGTCACGGGCACGGTCTCGTTCGGCAAGGACACCAAGGGCAAGCAGCGTCTGGTCATCACCGACCTCGATGGCAATGCCCACGAGTTCCTGATTCCCAAGGACAAGAACGTTCTGGTCCACGACGGTCAGGTCGTCAACAAGGGTGAAATGATCGTGGACGGCCCAGCCGATCCGCACGACATCCTGCGTCTGCTGGGCATCGAGGCCCTGGCACGCTACATCGTCGACGAAGTGCAGGATGTCTATCGACTGCAGGGCGTGAAGATCAACGACAAGCACATCGAGGTGATCGTTCGCCAGATGCTGCGTCGGGTGCAGGTGGTCCACCCGGGCGACACCGGCTTCATCACCGGCGAACAGGTCGAGCGTTCCGAGATCCTGGACGAGAACGACAAGGCCGTGGCCGCCGACAAGCTTCCGGCCACCTACGACAACATCCTGCTGGGCATCACCAAGGCCTCGCTGTCGACCGACTCGTTCATCTCGGCCGCCTCCTTCCAGGAGACGACCCGTGTGCTGACCGAGGCGGCGATCATGGGCAAGCGCGACGACCTGCGTGGCTTGAAGGAAAACGTCATCGTCGGCCGTCTGATTCCGGCGGGTACCGGTCTGGCCTACCATCGCGCCCGTCGCGACAAGGAGTCGACCGAGGCGCAGGAGCAGCAGGCACTGGCGGCTGCCGAAGCCGCGTTCATGCAGCCCGAAGAGCTGGCCCGCCAGCAAGCGGACGCAGAACTCGGCGTGAGCGGCTCGGGCGAACTCTGAGGCTCGGGGTTTCCCATGAAAAACGCCCGGCACCGCCGGGCGTTTTTCGTTGTGTGGCGTGAGTGCCTACTCTGCCTTGGCCCCAGAGTCCTTGACCACCTTGGCCCATTTCGCAATCTCGCTCTGCTGGACCTTCGCCAGTTCATCGGGGCCCCCGAGAATCGGATCCAACCCCAGCTTGGCGAGCTTTTCCTTCACGTCCGGCAAAGTGAAGACCCGGACGACTTCGGTGTGCAGCCGGTCAACGACAGCCCGAGGCGTGCCCGCCGGGGCAAACAGCGCAAACCAGGACGTTGCCTCGAACCCTGGCAGGCCCTGCTCGGCCAGGGTCGGTATCTCGGGTGCCGAGGGCGAGCGCCGCGCGCTGGTCACGCCGATCGCACGCAGCTTCCCTTCGTTCACCACCGGAAGGGCCGAGGGCATGTTGTCGAACATCATTGTGATGTTCCCGCCCAACAGGTCGGGGATGGCCATCTGCCGACCCTTGTAGGGCACATGAATCGTCTTCACCCCCGCCATGCTGTTGAACAGTTCACCCGAGACATGAACCGAAGTGCCGATACCCGGCGAACCGAAGGTCAATGTTCCGGGTTTGGCCCGAGCTAGGGCAACAAGTTCGCGCAGGTTCCTGGCGGGCACGTCGTTGTTGACCACCAGCAGGTTGGGGGTGGAGGCAATCAGCGTCACTGGGGTGAAGTCGCGCACCATGTCGTAGGGCAGCTTCGCATAGAGGCTGCCGTTTATGGCGTGAGTGCCCACTGTTCCCATCACCAGGGTATGACCATCGGCAGGTGAACGCGCAACGAACTCTGCACCGATATTTCCGCCGGCTCCGGGCTTGTTGTCGACAACAATCGACTGACCCCAGGCAGGCGTGATCTTCTCCGCCAGGGTTCGCGCCAGGATGTCGGGTGCGCCACCAGGGGGGAAGGTGACCACCAGCCGAATCGGGCGACTCGGAAAGCCCTGGGCCGTGGCGGCCGAGATCCCCGTCAGACTCAGGAGCGAGGCGGTGGAGAGTGAAACGAGCAGACGTCTGCGCATGGTGAAGACTCCGATCAGAATGGTTGGGCATCGCCCGACCTCGTGGAGGTTCGATCTTCTGCGCGCCCGGAGCCCGCAGTGTGCCATCAATGTGGCGCTGCTCCTGCCGTGACTGGGCGGGCTGCCCGTTGACCTGTGGCTTGACAACGTTCTATACTGTCAGGCTTCGCGGGATTACCGTCCCGGCGCTCTTTGGTGATGGAAGCCCGAACAGGCTTCTTCCTGACCCGTCTGCGCCGTTGCGCATTCCCTCGACAGGTCCCCGGATGCCTGCGCTCCCGCAGGTGGTCCAGCTTTCAGGAAGAAAGAGCCGCTATGCCAACCATCAACCAGCTGGTCCGCAAGCCCCGCGAACTGGCACATGCAAAGAGCAAGAGCCCCGCGCTGCAGGATTCTCCCCAGCGCCGTGGCGTTTGCACCCGGGTCTACACCACCACCCCCAAGAAGCCGAACTCGGCGCTCCGAAAGGTGGCCAAGGTGCGTCTGACCAATGGCTTCGAGGTCATCAGCTACATCGGTGGTGAAGGTCACAACCTTCAGGAACACTCGGTGGTGCTGATCCGCGGCGGCCGGGTCAAGGACCTTCCCGGTGTGCGCTACCACATCGTTCGTGGCTCCCTGGACCTCCAGGGCGTCAAGGACCGCAAGCAATCGCGCTCGAAGTACGGCGCCAAGCGTCCCAAGAAGGCCTGATTCCAGGCCCGTCCGGGCGGCCGCACTGCGCCCGGTCCTGCACAGTTCCCGTCGACAGCGAAGTGCAGGCTGTCGCACTGACCGACCCGACATGAATCTGCGGGTCGGGACGGCAGTGGAGATCGGCCTGCGCCGCTCTGCTGTCGAGTAAGCGATCCGAACCGCCTGTGCCGCATGGTGCGCCAGGTGTGGGTGTCGGATCATGGAGGCTGGTCCTCCGGCTGAATACGAAGAGGTCAAACATGTCCCGTCGTCGCGAAATCCCCAAGCGCCTCGTCCTGCCCGATCCCCTGTACGGCAGCGAAGATGTCACCAAGTTCGTCAACGTCCTGATGCTGTCGGGCAAGAAGGCCGTGGCTGAGCGCATGCTGTACGGCGCGTTCGACACCATCAAGACGAAGTCCGGCAAGGAGCCCCTCGAAGTGTTCGGTCTGGCGCTCAACAACGCCCGCCCGATGGTCGAGGTGAAGAGCCGCCGCGTCGGTGGCGCGAACTACCAGGTCCCCGTCGAGATCCGTCCGGTTCGACGCATGGCGCTGGCAATGCGCTGGCTGCGTGAAGCCGCCAAGAAGCGTGGCGAAAAGTCGATGGGCCAGCGTCTGGCCAATGAACTGCTGGAAGCCGCAGAAAACCGCGGCGGTGCCGTGAAGCGCCGCGACGAAGTTCACCGCATGGCCGAAGCCAACAAGGCCTTTGCCCACTTCCGCTTCTGATCGATCGTTTTCTTTTTTCTGACCCCCGGGCCCACCCGGCCCTGAAGGATCAAGCATGGCTCGCAAGACCCCTATCGAGCGTTACCGGAACATCGGAATCTCGGCGCACATCGATGCCGGCAAGACCACGACGACCGAACGCATCCTGTTCTACACCGGTGTCAATCACAAGATTGGCGAAGTCCATGATGGCGCGGCCACGATGGACTGGATGGAGCAGGAGCAGGAGCGCGGCATCACCATCACCTCGGCAGCGACGACCTGCTTCTGGAAGGGCATGGACATGGCCCTGCCCGAGCACCGCATCAACATCATCGACACCCCCGGCCACGTCGACTTCACCATCGAGGTGGAGCGCTCGATGCGCGTGCTCGACGCTGCGTGCATGGTCTATTGCGCCGTGGGTGGCGTGCAGCCGCAGTCCGAGACCGTCTGGCGTCAGGCCAACAAGTACAAGGTCCCCCGTCTCGCGTTCGTCAACAAGATGGACCGGACCGGCGCGAACTTCTTCAAGGTCTACGAGCAGATGCGTCTGCGTCTGAAGGCCAACCCGATTCCCATCCAGGTGCCGATCGGCGCCGAGGAAAACTTCAAGGGCGTCGTTGATCTGGTCAAGATGAAGGCCATCTGGTGGGATGACTCCACCCAGGGCATGAAGTTCGAGTACGGTGAGATCCCCGCAGAGCTGGTCGACACCTGTGCCGAATGGCACGAGAAGATGGTCGAGGCTGCCGCCGAAGCGAACGAGGAGCTGATGAACCAGTACCTCGAAAACGGCGAGCTGTCCGAGAAGGACATCATCAAGGGTCTGCGTCAGCGCACGCTGGCGGGCGAGATCCAGCCGATGCTGTGCGGCTCGGCCTTCAAGAATAAGGGCGTCCAGGCGATGCTCGACAAGGTGATCGAGCTGCTGCCCTCGCCGGTCGACATTCCGCCGGTGCGTGGCACCGACGAGCGCGAGGTCGAAGTGTTCCGCAAGGCGGAAGACGGCGAAAAGTTTTCGGCTCTGGCATTCAAGCTGATGACCGACCCGTTCGTGGGCCAGCTGACCTTCATCCGTGTGTACTCGGGCGTCGTGAAATCCGGCGACACCGTCTACAACCCGGTGAAAGGCAAGAAGGAGCGCATTGGTCGCCTGCTGCAGATGCACGCCAACCAGCGCGAAGAGATCAGCGAAGTGCGCGCCGGTGACATTGCCGCCTGCGTGGGCCTGAAGGAAGTCATCACGGGCGAGACCCTGTCCGATCCCGATGCGCCGATCATCCTTGAGCGCATGGTCTTCCCGGAGCCTGTGATCCAGCAGGCTGTGGAACCCAAGACCAAGGCCGACCAGGAAAAGATGGGTGTGGCACTGCAACGCCTCGCTCGCGAAGATCCTTCCTTCCGTGTTCGCACGGACGAGGAATCGGGCCAGACCATCATCGCCGGCATGGGCGAGCTGCACCTCGAGATCATCGTCGACCGCATGAAGCGCGAGTTCGGCGTCGAGGCCTCGGTCGGCAAGCCTCAGGTTGCCTACCGCGAGACCATCCGCAAGCCGGTCGAGGAAATCGAAGGCAAGTTCGTCAAGCAGTCGGGCGGTCGCGGTCAGTATGGCCACGTCGTCATCAAGCTCGAGCCCTTGCCCCCGGGCGGTGCAGGCTTCGAATTTGTCGACGCGATCAAGGGCGGTGTCGTGCCACGCGAGTACATTCCCGCCGTGCAAAAAGGTATCGAGGAGACCCTGCCCGCTGGTGTGCTGGCCGGCTACCCGGTTGTCGACGTCAAGGCGACGCTGACCTTCGGCTCGTACCACGACGTGGACTCCAACGAGAATGCCTTCCGCATGGCTGGCTCGATGGCCTTCAAGGAAGGCATGCGCCGCGCCAGTCCGGTGCTGCTCGAGCCCATGATGGCGGTCGAAGTCGAAACGCCGGAAGACTATGCCGGCACCGTGATGGGCGACCTGTCCTCGCGGCGTGGCATGGTCCAGGGCATGGACGACATGGTTGGCGGTGGCAAGGCCATCAAGGCCGAGGTGCCGCTGTCCGAAATGTTCGGCTACTCGACCTCGCTGCGCTCGCTGACCCAGGGTCGCGCGACCTACACGATGGAATTCAAGCAGTACGCCGAAGCGCCGAAGAATGTCGCCGAGGCAATCATCGCTGCCCGGACGAAGTAAGCGCCAGGCAGGCCGCATTACCGTTTATTGACAGACACAAACGTTCTTTGAGATTGGAGCGACATCATGGCAAAAGGCAAGTTTGAGCGTACGAAGCCGCACGTGAACGTGGGCACGATTGGTCACGTGGACCATGGAAAGACGACGCTGACGGCGGCGATCACGACGGTGCTGTCGACGAAGTTCGGCGGCGAGGCGAAGGCGTACGACCAGATTGACGCGGCGCCGGAAGAAAAGGCGCGTGGTATCACGATCAACACGGCGCACGTGGAATACGAGACGCAGGCGCGTCACTACGCGCACGTTGACTGCCCGGGCCACGCTGACTATGTGAAGAACATGATCACGGGTGCGGCGCAGATGGACGGCGCGATCCTGGTGGTGTCGGCGGCCGACGGCCCGATGCCGCAGACGCGCGAGCACATTTTGCTGGCGCGCCAGGTTGGCGTGCCTTACATCATCGTGTTCATGAACAAGTGCGACATGGTGGACGATGCGGAGCTGCTCGAGCTGGTGGAGATGGAAGTCCGCGAGCTGCTGAGCAAGTACGATTTCCCGGGCGACGATGTGCCGATCATCAAGGGCTCGGCGCTGAAGGCGCTGGAAGGCGACAAGGGTGAGCTGGGCGAGGTGGCGATTCTGGCGCTGGCCGACGCGCTGGACAGCTACATTCCGACGCCTGAGCGTGCGATTGACGGGGCGTTCCTGATGCCGATCGAAGACGTGTTCTCGATTTCGGGCCGTGGCACGGTGGTGACGGGGCGTATCGAGCGCGGCATCGTGAAGGTGGGCGAAGAGATCGAGATTGTGGGCATCAAGGACACGGTCAAGACGACGTGCACGGGCGTGGAGATGTTCCGCAAGCTGCTGGACCAGGGTCAGGCGGGCGACAACGTTGGGGTGCTGCTGCGCGGCACGAAGCGTGAGGACGTCGAGCGTGGCCAGGTGCTGGCCAAGCCGGGTTCGATCAAGCCGCACACGAAGTTCGAGTGCGAGGTGTACGTGCTGAGCAAGGACGAGGGCGGGCGTCACACGCCGTTCTTCAACAACTACCGTCCGCAGTTCTACTTCCGTACGACG
Organism: Burkholderiaceae bacterium; assembly: GCA_044372165.1. Taxonomy (GTDB): domain Bacteria; phylum Pseudomonadota; class Gammaproteobacteria; order Burkholderiales; family Burkholderiaceae_E; genus UBA4615. The sequence goes on from JBILSK010000061.1 coordinate 8,015, forward strand.
GACGTGACGGGCTCGGTGCAGTTGCCGGAAGGCACGGAGATGGTGATGCCTGGCGACAACGTGAAGATGGTGGTGACGCTGATTGCGCCGATCGCCATGGAGCAGGGCCTGCGGTTTGCGATCCGCGAAGGCGGCCGCACGGTGGGTGCTGGCGTCGTTGCCAAGATCTTCGAGTAATCACTCGGTCTGAGCGTGAGCCCCAGGGCTCACG
>JBILSK010000062.1:0-8216 GCA_044372165.1 Burkholderiaceae bacterium
ACTCAGCCGTCTCGAGCGCATCCGTCGCGTGCGGCCCCTGCTGCTGGTTCTGGATGCCGCACGAGCCCAGCGAATTGAACTGCTGGCCACGGGAGACACTCCACTGCTGGAGGAAGCAGCTGCTGAGGTGTTTGCATGTGCGACGCAGGACATTGCCCTCGCAGACGCAGAGATCTCGAGGTTGCAGCGCGATGTCACTGAGGCCCAAGCCGGTTTGCAGGGAACGAGCATCGACAAGAACATCCTGGCGCTACGAGAAGACATCACGGAACTCAACGAACGCCGCCTGCAATTCCGGGCCCACCGAACGGACATCGTCAAGCGAGCCGAAGAGATTCGGCTGGAGTGGGTTCGCGCGCAAGAGAAGGCGCGTGCACTCGGGTGGCCTGCAGGCGATGAAGAACAGGTGCGCCAACGCTTGCCGGCAACCTCGCTGCGTACACGACTGGCTTCATTGATCAAAGACCGGGCTGCTTTGGCGCTGGATTTGAAGAACGCAGTTACCAGCCTGTCGGAACGCAAGCAGCAAATCCAGCAGGCGGAGACAGAGTTGTCGCAGTTGACGGCTACGTCGGTCGATCCAGACCTGGGGTGGGCGGTCGAGCAGGCCCTGAAGTTGGGCGATCACGATACGGTGATGGCTGAGTTTCAGGATGAGATCGATGGTGCGACGGCGGGGATTGAGCAGGCGATGGCTGCGCTGGGGCCATGGCGTCGGCCGCTCGAATCCTTGCGTGCGATGCTGGTGCCCGACTCAGCTCATATTCATGGCCTGATCGATCAGCACCGAGCAGACGCAGCCGAAGAGAAAGCGCATCGAGATGCGCTGGACGCCAAGACCAAAGACATTGCGGAACTCGAACTTGACCTGCGGCAGGTCGTCCGAAACTTCCAGCCAGTCTCCCGTGAGCAGGTGCTGGAGGCACGTCGTGCGCGTGACGGTACATGGCATGAAATCAAGCGGGCGCCGACGTCTTTGCTGGATCGTTCAGAAGGATTCGAGGCACGGATCATGCAAGCGGACCAGCTCGCTGACGACCGTTTGGACCGGGCGCAGTACGAGGCCGATCGTCAGTCAAGAACCGACGCCCTGGAGCACAAGCAACGTGAACGCGAGGACCTCGAGCATCGGCTCAAGACGGTCATCGACCGGATGGAGCAGCGCATCGGTCAGTGGGAAGGGTTGATGACCGCGTGTGGCTTGCCCGCGTTGCCCTTGGAGATGGCGCTGACCTGGCTTCAGTTGCGACAGCATGTGCTGGATCTTGATAGCGGGCGATCATCCGCGGATCGGCGTCGTTCAGCACACCGCGCAGCAGCAGCTCAAATCAGAGACAGTCTTTGGGGCCGACTGGGAGGTGCAGCAGCCGAAGCACCCGCGCCGGAACTCAGTGTGTGTCTGCGTGAAGCTCGAGCGCTGATCACTCAAGCCGATCAGGCGCAGGGTCAACGCAAGACGCTGGAGCGGCAGATTCGCGACGGACAGCGCAACCTGGGAAACATGCAGGAAGCACTGCAGTCTGCACAGGACGGCTGGGACGCGTGGCTGCGGTCCTGGCAGGTGGCTATCCAATCGATGGGCTTCGGTGCTGAGATGCCCGTGTCTCAAGTCGAGGCGGAGATGGCGGTGATGCAGGAGATCGAGCACCTGCTGGACCACATCCGCAATATTCGCAGCGAAAGGATCGAAACGATGCAAGCCGATCTGGATGGCCTGGCTGCAACGGCCGCAAGCCTGGCGGCGCGGGTGGCATCGGATCTGACCGGTCAGTCAGCAGAGGATATAGCCCTGGAGCTGGCGCGACGTCTGGAACTGGCCCGAAAGGCTGAGGCGACATCGGCCGACTTGACGGCTCGCCTGGACCGCAGCCGGGCAGAGTTGGTTGAGTCGAAGAAGATGCTGCAAGGGGTGCACGCCCGGCTGACACCGTTGATGGCAGCCGCCCGCGTCGACAGGGTGACGGATCTTGGGCGGGCCATTGAACGCTCCGATGAACGCCGCGCAGTCGAGCGCAAGATTCAGTCTGCTGAGCATGCTTTGGCCCAGGCGGCGGACGGGATGTCATTGGACGATCTGCGCGAGGAGAGCGAAGCCATCGGGGCGGATGAACTCAAGACGGAGCTCGAGCGTCTGGCGACCGCGTCACGTGAGGTGGTGGAGCAGATCGCTGCGTTCAGCAATGAGTTCGGTGCACTCAAGGCGGCGTTTGATGCCCTGGACGGCACTGACCTGGCGGCCCGCGCCGAGGCGCAACGACAAGAGGCCATTGCTGCCATGGCTGATTCCGCGGAGCGTTACCTGCGATTGCAGACCGCTGCGCGACTCTTGAAGTGGTCGATCGAAAAGTTTCGTGAGACCAAGCAAGGCCCCATGCTGTTCAAGGCCTCCGCCATCTTCAAGGGGCTGACCATGGACTCCTTCAGCCGTTTGCTGGTGGATGCCGAGGGTGAGACCCCACGACTGTTCGGCATCCGCCCCAGTGGCGAGCAAGTGGACGTGACCGGCATGAGCGAGGGATCCCGCGACCAGTTGTACTTGGCGCTCCGACTGGCGGCGCTTGAGCTACAGGTGGAGCAGGGAAGCACCCTGCCACTGATCGCGGACGACCTGTTCATCAACTTTGATGACCGTCGCACCGCAGCCGGTTTGAGGGTTCTGGGCGAATTGTCGCGCAGTATGCAGGTTGTCTTTCTGACCCACCATGATCATCTGGTGCCGCTGGCCAGGGAAGTGCTTGGGTCTGATCTGAACGTGGTCCGGTTGCAGACGTCTAGCTGATCACTCCACCCGCCTCACCCCGGGCTTCGAGTAATCCCTGACCCCAGTCCCTGGCAGGGTTGGAGTGGTCAGGTTGCCTTCGGTGCGATAGCAGGGCGCGGAGTAGTCACGCACGCTGGTGCCGGGCAGGGTGGGGCAGTGCAGGGTCTGTGCGTATGCGGCCGAGCTCAGGCTCGACACAAGCACCGCCGCAGTAGTGAAGACTCTCATGGTGTCCTCCGAATCGGATCACGATGTCACGTTACAACCTGCCGGATCGCCACGTCATCTCTGTCGCTTCGAGATGCGCAGGTCCCCACTCTGCCGGGTGAGGTGTCCCAATCGCCAGCCGGTACGCGCCAGCCGACGAGTGCACTGACCTGCGCCCCGCTCGAACACGGCGAGCGCGAAATCAGCGCTAGACTGCAAGGTTTGACCACGCGACTTTTCGCGCCAACCTGCCTTTTCGCATGCTCCTCGATCTCTTCCGTCAGCGCTTCGGACGCACCCCCATCGGCCTCGATCGGGACACGGCTGCGCGCGGCGAGGCAGTCTTCAAGGACGGACGGGTGCTGTCGGCCGTCGAGACCTCGCCTGGCCTGATCGAAGGCGAGGTCGAGGGGCCGCAGGGCGAGGTCTATCGCAGCCAGGTGCGCCTGGCCGCACACGGCGCGGTCATCCAGGTGATTGCCCAGTGCGACTGCCCGCAAGGTGGCAGCTGCGAACACGGCGCGGCCGCCCTGCTCAACTGGCTGCTCGATCAGAAGGAGCTCCAGGCCCGGCAGACTCAGGCTCAGGCGCGCACCGAGCGAGACGAGCGCGAGACCGTGACCGCTCTGGGCGGCGCTCGCACCGCCCGCCAGGGACTGCCCGAGGATGGGGCCGTTCCCCCCGACACGGGCCAGAGCAGCGAGGCACCCGACGCAGTAGCGACTGCACAGCAGACACCGGTGCGCACGGCCGCGCAGCCGCCCTCGACTGCGAACGACGCTTCTGGCCGCGACACGGACAGCGCCTCGCCCGCCCTGATTCCCGGCTACGAGCGCTTGCAGCTGCTGCACTGGGTCCGAGGTCTGCGCGCCCTCAAATTGCCCGATTCACCCCAGACGCCGCGCACGCAACTGCATTACATGCTGCGCAACGAGGACCGCCGCCCGTCGCTGCAGGTCTTTCGCGTGCGCCGTGGCGAAGACGGCCAGCCTCTGCCGCCCGAGCCCTACCGCGGTCTGGCCACGCAGGCAACCGATCCTCCGGCCTACTGGGATGAGGTCGACGTGATGGCGGCGGCCATGCTCACGCGATCGACGCCGCTGCCTGGCGGCGTGCTGCTCGATTCGCCACGTGCCGCGCAGGTCATCCTGCAGCTTGCCCAGACCGGGCGTCTGTTTCTCGATCAGCTGCCCGGCACGCAGCTCAATGCCATGCTGCAGCGAGGCGCACCGCGTGCCACGCGCGTGGACTGGATTGCGACCGACCCGCCAGATGCCGCCTCCGCGCTGCGGCTGGGCTTGCGGGTCGATCCCGAGGCTGAAGTCATTTTCACCGCGCAGCCCTGCTGGCTGGATCGCACCATCGGGCAGATCGGCGCGCTTACCGATCCCCCGCCTGCCGAGCTGGTGGCCTGGCTGCGTTCGGCGCCCGCAGTGCCCGCTCAGGCAGCCGAGGATGTCGCGCTCGCGCTGCATGCGCAGCTGGTGGCCCGGCCCGACCTGCGACGCACCGTGCCGCAGTTGTCCTCGCACCCTGTGCGCGAGCGCCCGGGCGTGCCACGCCCGGTGATCGGCCTGTTCTCCTCCAGTTCCACGCCGTCCACCGTGCGCGGTGGCAAGACGGTGCACGGCCCGCGCGACCGGCTGGCGGTGTCCTATTCGGTCGAATATGCCGGGCGACGTCTGGAGCCGATGCGCTCGGCGAGCCTGGGCATTCGCGATGACGAGGGACCGGTGCTGCTGATCTGCGACGCCGCAGCCGAACGCGCAGGCTGGGAGCGCCTGCACGCAGACCTGCAGCGACTGGCGCTCGATGAGCCTGCCATGCGTCTGACCGCGGAAACTGCGCCCGATGCCGCCAGTCGCCCCCGCACCGGCAGTGGCTGGCTGACGGCCGCGATGCTGCCCGCCAGCAGCGTGGCGGCCGCGCGCATCAAGTTCGATGTGGTGCCGCGCCTGCGCGAGCTGGGCTGGGACGTGGTGGATGAGTCGACTGCCGCAGTGCGCCTGGTGCAGGTCGATGAGGTGGACATCGCCTTGCACGCACAGAACGGGGGGCGTGCGCGCGATGCAGGGGCCGGTGGCGGCTGGTTCGAGCTGCAGTCCGGCATCCAGGTGGCCGGCAGTCGCATCGATCTGGCGCCAGTGCTGGCCGATGTGATTGCGCAGGGCGGCTTCGATGCCTGGCGCGACCGCCATTGTCCGGACGGTCAACTCTGGATGCGCGTTTCGCAGGACGAGGTCCTGAGGCTCGATGCTGCACGCATCGAACCCTTGGCGCGTGTCGTCACCGATTGGGCCGAGCTGAGCGAAGCGGACGCACCCGGCACCGCACCGCGCATTCGGCTCGATGGCCTGGCTGCGGCGGCGCTGGCCGCGGGTCGGCCCTCGGTCGCGGTGCCACCTTCACTGGAGCCGCTGCGGCTGGCCAGCGAGTCTTTCGAGGGCCTGCCTGCGGTCACGCCGCCGCCCGAGTTCCGTGCCACCCTGCGCCCCTACCAGCTGCAGGGCCTGGCCTGGCTGCAGTTCATTGCCGGCACCGGCACCGGCGGTGTGCTGGCCGACGACATGGGCCTGGGCAAGACGGTGCAGGTGCTGGCTCACCTCGAATGCGAGCGCGCAGCAGGCCGACTGCGTGCGCCAGTACTGGTGGTCGCACCCACCTCGCTGGTCTTCAACTGGCAGGACGAATCGGCGCGGCACGCGCCGAGTCTCAAGGTGCTGGCGCTTCACGGCGCATCCCGCGCCACCCGATTCGACGAGATCGATGCGCATGACATCGTGATCACCAGCTATGCCTTGCTGCCGCGGGATCTGGACGCCTTTGTGGGTCGACGCTGGCATGCGGTGATTGCCGACGAGGCGCATCTGGTGAAGAACTCGCGCACGCGTGCCGCAGCGGCGATCCGGTCGCTGAACGCCGGGCACCGGCTGGCGCTCACCGGCACGCCGCTGGAGAACCATCTGGGCGAACTGTGGTCGGTCATGCAGTTCGTGGTGCCTGGATTGCTGGGGCGTGAAGAAGCCTTCAAGACGCGCTTTCGAACGCCGATCGAGCGGCGCACCAGCGGCCCCGAGGCGGCCGATCGCCTGGCCTCGCTCAATCGACGCATTCGCCCGTTCCTGTTGCGTCGAACCAAGGCGGCGGTGCTGTCTGAGTTGCCGGCGCGAACCGACATCGTGCATCGCGTCGAGCTCGGGGCTGAGCAGCGCGATCTCTACGAATCGGTGCGGGTGGCCATGGACGAGCGCGTGCGCCTGGCCCTGGCCGATGCGGGGGTGGAGCGCAGTCACATCGTGGTGCTCGATGCGCTGCTCAAGCTGCGCCAGGTCTGTTGCGATCCGGCTTTGCTGAGCATGCCGGCCGCGCAGCGCGTGAGCGCATCGGCCAAGCGCGAAGCCTTGATCGAGCTGCTCGAGCAGTTGACGGAGGAGGGCCGTCGCGTGCTGGTGTTTTCGCAGTTCACCAGCATGCTCGATCGCATCGAGGTCGCCATCGATGCGCATCCGCGCCTGGCCAAGGTGGTACGTTCGAGACTTGATGGCGACACCGCCGATCGACGCGGGGCGGTCGACGCCTTTCAACAAGGCGATGCGCAGATTTTCCTGCTGTCCTTGAAGGCGGGTGGGGTGGGGTTGAACCTGACCGCCGCCGACACAGTCATCCACTATGACCCCTGGTGGAACCCGGCCGTGGAATCGCAAGCGACCGACCGTGCCCACCGGATCGGCCAGCAGCGCGCCGTGTTCGTCTACAAGCTGATCGCCGCCAACACCATCGAGGAGCGCATTCTCGAGCTGCAATCGAAGAAGGGCGAGTTGTCGCAGGCCGTGCTTGAAGGCGCGCTCGATGGCACAGGCCTCAGCCGAGATGACCTGATGGGACTGTTCGAGCTTGGCGCCTGAGCGTTTCCGCGACCCTTCTTGTGCGCCGGCGACCGATCTTCTGGCTATCGTGATGGAGTGCGCACTCTAAAAAGCGCGTTTTTCGCCCCTTCGGTCACGCCCCTTTGTTACCCTGAGGGTGTCCGATATGCTTCGTGCCTCTGCGCCAGGGTGTGGGTCCTCCAGTCCAGGACTTCCAGACCGGTGGACGCGAAGGATCGCTGGCCGACAGCTTGCGTGGCCGCGATCACACAATCACACACTCTCCTGGAGGTTGCCTCGATGTCTTCTTCTCTCATTGCGCAGCGGATGCCTCTTGCGATGCTGCTCGCATCGGCCCTTGCCTTGACTGCCTGCGGCAGTGGGGGCGGCGGCAGCAGTGGCGGTGGTGGTAGCGGCACGGGTACCGTGGCCGGCGCCGCCGAAGGTCTGTGGTCCGGTGTCGACAGCAGCGGACTGGCATTGGCTGGCATCACGCTCGACAGCGGCGAGTTCTGGTTCCTGCGCTCGGTCACGCCGCAGCTCGCAACGGAAACCTTGCCGGTGGGCACCGTGCTGGCCCTGGTTCAAGGCAAGGGGTCTTATTCCGGGTCGACCTTCACTTCGTCGACTGGAAACGTCTACTGGCTCGACCCGAACCTGTTCGTGGCGGGCACCTTGTCCGGCTTCGGAGGCCAGCTGGTGGCCAAGACGTCGTTCCGAGGCACCTACGCCGGCAACCTGCCGGGGGTGGGCGTCGGAGGCGGCGCGAATTTCACCCTGGATTTCGCGATGAACTACGGCGCAGCCTATGACCAGGCTCCGCCTTCGCTGGCAGCACTGGCCGGCAGCTGGCAGGCTGCCTATCCACAGATCCCGGGCACCAGCACCTTTGTGCTTGGCACCTCGCCCAATCTGGGTCGGTTCCAGATCGCCGAGTTCGGATCGACCGGTTGCGCCTTCAACGGCAGCCTGACGCCGCGGGTGAGTGGCAAGAACGTGTTCGACTTCTCGGGTGCGGCAAGCCAGTCGACTGGCACGGCCAATGTCTGTTCGGCAGGCCTGGTCGGCAAGACCTTCACCGGGGTGGCCGAGTACACGCTCAATCCCACCGGCGGTCCTCGCATCCTGATCAAGGCACTTGATTCGTCGCGCGGCTTCCCGCTGGTGCTGCTGGTCGACCGCTGAGCCCTCTTGACCCGGGCACCGGCCTGACAGCCGGCGCCCGGGGCGGTGTGACGCGAAACAACGATTTCGCCCTTGCTGGACCGTGCGCTCAACGCACGGCAGTCAATCCGACACCGATCGATCTCGCCCCGTTGAGGGCCGTGACGATCAGCTGGCTCCGGTTGCTGCCGAAGGTGTATTCGCGAAAGGCCACGCCG
>JBILSK010000063.1:0-8120 GCA_044372165.1 Burkholderiaceae bacterium
TTGTCTTTGGGAGGTTTGAGGTGCGGTCGGCCGATCAGCGCATCCCGACCGGGATCCCCTTGGCCTCGATCCAGCCCATGTGCCAGGACAGCAGCACAAAGGCGAACAAGGCAATCGACAGCCCGACTCGAACGCTGAGTGCCCGCACGGTGTTTCGGGTGCCACCCTTGTCGCGCATCATGAAGAACAGTGCAGACGCGAGGCTGCCCACGATGCCGATGAATGCCAGGATGATGACGATCTTCATCGCGTCGAGTATCGCACGCCCGGCCGCGCACCCCTGGCCCGCGAGCATTCCGATGAATGCTCCATGACCCCTTCCGAGACGCTCACGATGAACGCCGCATGACCCGTCGAGACCTCATCCCTGCCCTGGCCGCCCTGGCGGTCATCATCCTGACGGTGTCCCTGGGCAATTGGCAGCTGCGTCGAGCCGATGAAAAGACTCAGGCCCAGCAGGCCCGCGACGCAGCACTTGCGCGCCCTGCACAGTCCATCGGCCCCGAACCGCTGCGTGCCGGCGCGCTCGACGGCGAACGCGTCCGGGCGCAGGGCACCTTCCTTGACGAGCAGTCTATCTTTCTGGACAACCGCACTCACAAGGGGGTGGCCGGCTTTCATGTGATCTCGCCCCTGCGCCTGATGCCCGCAGACCCCGGCGATGCGCGCGCGCAGCATGTGCTGGTGCTGCGCGGCTGGGTGGCGGCCGACCGCATCGATCGAAAGCGCCTGCCGACGCTGGCGACGCCCTCGGGTCCGGTGAGCATCGAGGGCGTGGGCGTCACCGAACTGCCCCAGGCGATGTTGCTGGGCGGCGAGCCCGGGCCCGGGCCGGACGGTGCCCGCCTGTGGCAGCGCTTCACGATGCAGGCCTACACACGATGGTCCGGCTTGTCGATCCAGCCGCTGCTCATTCGCCAGCTGTCCGAGCTGGACGATGGCTTGACGCGGGAGTGGGTCGTGCCCGGCGAGGGCGCCGATCGACATCGGGCCTATGCGTTCCAGTGGTACGCGATGGCGATTGCCACTGGTGTGCTCTGGCTGGGCGTTCGTCTGCTGGCCCGCCGGCGCCGGGCAAGTACCCCGTGAAGCTGCGCCTATACTCGCGTATCGCGGCTGCCATGCCGCAGTGCCTTCGCACCAGAGGACCAACAGAGTGATTCTTGTGACTGGAGGCGCCGGTTTCATCGGTGCCAATTTCGTACTGGACTGGATCGCCTCGACCGGCGAATCCGTGCTCAACCTCGATGCCCTGACCTACGCCGGCAACCTCGAGAACCTCGCGTCGATCAAGGCTGACCCCCGCCATGTCTTCGTGCGCGGCGACATCACCGATCGCGACCTGATCGATCGCCTGCTGAGCGAACATTCGCCGCGCGCGATCGTCCACTTCGCCGCGGAAAGCCATGTCGACCGCTCCATCCTCGGCCCGGAAGCCTTCCTGCGCACCAACATCCACGGCACCTTCGTGCTGCTCGAAGCGGCCCGGGCCTACTGGAGCGGCCTTGAAGGCGAGCGCAAATCGGCTTTCCGCTTCCTGCATGTGTCCACCGATGAAGTCTACGGTTCGCTGTCGAGCGACGCACCGGCCTTCACCGAGACCCATCCCTACGAGCCGAACAGCCCGTACAGCGCCTCCAAGGCAGCCTCGGATCATCTCGTTCGCGCCTGGCATCACACCTACGGCTTGCCGGTGGTGACCACGAACTGCTCCAACAACTACGGGCCCTATCAGTTCCCCGAGAAACTGATCCCGCTGGTGATCACGCGGGCCTTGCGCGGAGAACCGCTGCCGGTCTACGGCGACGGCCTCAATGTCCGCGACTGGCTTTATGTCACCGACCACTGCTCGGCGATTCGCCGCGTGCTGGAGGCTGGCCGGCTGGGCGAGACCTACAACGTCGGTGGCTGGAACGAAAAGTCGAACATCGAGATCGTGAAGACGATCTGTGCACTGCTCGACGAAATGCGCCCGGATCCGGCAGGCCCGCGCGAGCGTCTGATCACCTACGTGAAGGACCGCCCCGGTCATGATCGCCGCTACGCGATCGATGCCCGCAAGATCGCCGATGAGCTTGGCTGGCGCCCTGCCGAAACCTTCGGCACCGGAATTCGCCGCACGGTTGCCTGGTACCTGGACAACGCCGCCTGGGTCGAAGGCGTGACCTCGGGTCGCTATCAGGACTGGATGAAGAACAACTATGCCGATCGTGTGGTGAGCGCGACATGAACTCGAGTACACCGTCCCGCAAGGGCATCGTGCTGGCCGGCGGCGCCGGTACGCGTCTGCATCCGTGCACGCTCACGGTGTCCAAGCAGCTGATGCCGGTCTACGACAAGCCGATGATCTACTACCCGCTCACCACGCTGATGCTGGCGGGAATCCGGGACATCCTGATCATCTCGACCCCGCAGGACACGCCGCGCTTCGAGCAGCTGCTGGGTGATGGCAGCAAATGGGGCATGCGTATCTCGTTTGCGGTGCAGCCGAGCCCCGATGGTCTGGCGCAAGCCTTCCTGATCGGTGACGAGTTTGTCGGCGATTCGCCCTCGGCGCTGATCCTGGGCGACAACCTGTTCTACGGCCAGGAGCTCGGTCGCGAGCTGGCTGCGGCCACGGCGCGTACCGAAGGCGCGACCGTGTTCGCCTATCCCGTCAACGATCCAGAGCGCTACGGCGTCGTCGAATTCGATGCCTCGGGCCGCGCGGTCAGCCTCGAGGAAAAGCCGTCGCACCCCAAGAGCCGCTACGCGGTCACCGGCCTGTACTTCTACGACAGCGATGTGGTCGAGATCGCCCGCCAGCTCAAACCCTCGCCGCGCGGCGAACTCGAGATCACCGACCTCAATCGGGTCTACCTCGAGCGTGGCAAGCTCGACGTGCATGTGCTGGGTCGAGGTCATGCCTGGCTGGACACCGGCACCCACGATTCCCTGCTCGAAGCGGGCATCTTCATCCAGACGATCGAGCGCCGCCAGGGGTTGCGCGTGGGCAGTCCGGAAGAAGCGGCATGGCGCAAGGGCTGGATCGACTCCGCACAACTGGGCGTGCTGGCCAAGGAGCTCGGCAAGAGCACCTACGGTCAGTATCTGGCCCGCTTGCCCCACGAACAGATCTTCTGATTCGACATGAACGCACTGCCCACCCCGATCGACGGCCTGCTCATCCTGGAACCCAAGGTGTTCGGCGATGACCGGGGCTTCTTCATGGAGAGCTGGAACGAACGCATGTTCGGCGAGCTGACGGGGGTGCGCTCGCACTTCGTGCAGGACAATCATTCGCGCAGCGCACGGGGCGTGCTGCGCGGCCTGCACTACCAGATCCGCCAGCCGCAGGGCAAGCTGGTGCGCGTGGCGAGCGGCACCGTCTTCGACGTTGCCCTTGACCTGCGCCGCGCGTCGCCGACCTTCGGTCGCTGGCACGGCGTCGAGCTGTCAGGCGAGAACAAGCGGCAGTTCTGGATTCCGGCCGGCTTCGCCCACGGCTTCGTGGTGCTCAGCGAGTCGGCCGACTTTCTCTACAAGACCACCGACTACTACGCGCCTGAGCACGAACGCAGCATCGCCTGGAATGATCCGGCGCTGGGCATCGACTGGCATCTGGGCGACATCACGCCACTGCTGTCGGCCAAGGACCGCGCGGGCGTGCGGCTGGCCGACGCCGAGGTCTTCGAATGAAGATTCTGGTCACCGGTGCGCGCGGACAGGTCGGCTGGGAACTGGCCCGATCGATGCAGCCGCTGGGCGACGTGATTGCCCTGGACCGCAGCGGTGCAGACCTCTCCAATCCCGAGTCCCTGCGCGCGCTGGTGCGTTCGCTGCGCCCGCAGGTGATCGTGAATGCTGCGGCCTACACGGCGGTGGACAAGGCCGAGACCGAAGAAGCGCTTGCCATGCGGGTGAACGCCGAAGCCCCCGGGGTGCTGGCCCAGGAGGCCTGCGCGCTCGATGCCCTGCTGGTCCATTACTCGACCGACTATGTCTTCGATGGCAGTGGTACCGCGCCGCGCCTGGAAACCGATCCGGTCGCGCCGCTCAATGCCTATGGCCGCACCAAGCTCGCCGGCGAGCGCGCGATTGCCGCGGCTGGCGGGCGCTGGCTGGTGTTTCGCACCAGCTGGGTCTACGCGGAGCGCGGCGGCAATTTTCCGCGCACCATGCTGCGCCTGGCGGCCGAACGCGACGCCTTGCGTGTGGTGGCCGATCAGGTCGGTGCGCCGACCTCCGCACGCCTGATTGCCGATATCACCGCGCATGCGGTGAGCCAGGCCCAGGCCGAGGCCAGCGAGGGTCGCTCGGAGTCCGGCCTCTACAACCTGGTGGCCTCAGGCAGCACGTCCTGGCACGGCCTGGCTTGCAGCGTGATCGAGGGCGCGCGGCGTCGCGGCTGGCCGATCAAGGCCCACAGCATCGAGGGCATCCCCGCCGCCGAGTATCCGACCCCGGCACGGCGTCCGGCCAACTCCAGGTTGTCCACCGACGCGCTCACCGCTCGCTTCGGGGTGCAGCCCCCCGACTGGTCGCGGGGCATCGAGCTGCTGCTCGACGCCTGGACCGAGGCGCTGCCGGCCCGCTGATGGGTCGGCCTCGCGCCGAGTCGGACCGGGCACCGGCACCGGCCCTGGCCCATCCCGCGTACTGAACGCGGGATCGCCTCGGGCACCTTGGTGCAGGGCGGTAGAATTCCGCCGATGAACGCAGTCCCCGTCCCCGCCCAGGCGCCCGATCAGTCTTCGCATCGTCGTATCCAGCGCCTGAAACTGCTGGCGATCCTGCTGGTCTGTGCGGCGCCGGTCATCGCCTCGTATCTTTTCTACTATGTGTTCCCCCCGATGGGGCGAACCAACTTCGGCACGCTGATCGAGCCGCAGCGACCGGTGCCGGCGCTGGCGCTGACGCAGCCGGACGGCAAGCCCTACGCGTTGAGCAGCCTGCTCGGTCAGTGGGTGCTGGTACAGGCCGACGCCGGCGCCTGCGCCAAGCCCTGCCAGGACAAGCTCTACGCCCTGCGGCAGCACCGCACCATGACCGGCAAGGAACGCGAGCGCATCGATCGCGTCTGGTTCGTCACCGATGCCGCGACCATCGCTCCGGCGCTCGACGAAGCCTATGCCGGCACGATCGTGCTGCGTGCAGACCCCAGCGCTCTGGCGGCCCTGCTGCCGGTCGAACCGGGGCACCGCATCGAGGACTACCTGTACCTGATCGATCCGATGGGCAATCTGATGATGCGGTTTCCCATCGGCGGCGACCCCAAGCGCATCCACAAGGACATCACCAGGCTGCTCAAGGCCTCACGGGTGGGGTGATGCCGGGTCGGTCCCTTTCGCGCTGGCTGGTCATCGCGCTCTTCCTGACCTTCGACCTGATCATGTTCGGCGCCTTCGTGCGCATCACCGACGCCGGTCTCGGCTGCCCGGACTGGCCGGGCTGCTACGGCAGCCTCACGCCCTTCGGCGCGCGCGAGCAGATTGCCGCCGAATCGGCGGTGCTGCCTGACGGTCCGGTGACGGTCTTCAAGGCCTGGGTCGAGATGCTGCACCGCTATGTGGCGACGGGGCTTGGGTTGATCGTGATTGCACTGGCCGTGATGGCCACGCGGCAGGCGCGCCGCTCGCCCGGGCCGCGGGCGCCCAGCGTGCCGCTGGCCTGGTTCACGCTGGTCTGGATCATCCTGCAGGGCCTCTTCGGCGCGCTCACCGTGACCCTCAAGCTCATGCCCCTGGTGGTCACCGGTCACCTGCTGGGCGGCATGATCCTGTTTGCCTTGCTCATTGTGCAATGGGCACGCGTCACCGGGCCCATGGAGGGCCTGCATGGGGCGCATCGTCTGGAACCCTGGGCCTGGGTGGCCGGTGCCGTGCTGCTGGTGCAGATCGCGCTGGGCGGTTGGGTCAGCACCAACTACGCGACACTGGCCTGCCAGGACTTTCCGACCTGCCAAGGGCAGTGGTGGCCAGAGATGGAGTTCACCCGAGGCTTCGAACTCTGGCGCAAGCTCGGTTTCGCCGGCGACGGCCAGGCGCTGCCGTTTACCGCGCTCACGGCCATCCACTTCACGCACCGGGTCTGGGCCATGGTGGCCTTCGCAGTGCTGGGCGCGCTGGCCTGGCGCCTGCGCCGCATCGACGGCCTGCGCCCCCATGCGCATGCCCTGCTCGGTCTGCTTGCCCTGCAAGCGGTCACTGGACTCACCAACATTTTTCTGGACTGGCCCCTGCTGGCTGCCGTGATCCATACCGGCGGTGCCGCGGCCCTGCTGGGTGTGCTGCTCGTGGTAGCCTTGTCCTGCAGATCGAGTCTGCAGGCTGGCGTCGCTCCTGCACGCAGCCTGGCCGCCCGGGCCTGAACCCTCCCTTCGATGGACCTCCTGCACCGCTCCCAGCCCTTCGCGCAGGCGCTCGGCCAGTATGTCGAGCTGACCAAGCCGCGCATCGTCATGCTGACCGCCTTTTGCGCGATGATCGGCATGGCCTTGGCCACCGATGCCCTCGTGCCCTGGCGCGTGCTGGTGTTTGGCACGCTGGGCATCTCCCTGCTGGCTGGGGCTGGCTTCGCCTTCAACTGCCTGCTCGAGCGCGGCATCGACGCACGCATGGCCCGCACTCGCGGTCGGCCCGCGGCCAGCGGCGAAGTCTCGCTGACCGGGGCCGGGCTGTTCGCCAGCCTGCTGGGCCTCTCGGGCGCGGCCTTGCTGCTGGCCTTCGCCAATCCCCTGACGCTCTGGCTGACCCTGGCCACCTTCGTGGGCTACGCGCTCATCTACACCCTGATCCTGAAGCCGGCCACGCCGCAGAACATCGTGATCGGCGGCGCCTCGGGCGCCATGCCTCCTTTGCTCGGCTGGGCAGCGGTTGCCAATGAGGTCGGGCCGCAGGCGCTGGTGCTGTTCCTGATCATCTTCGTCTGGACGCCGCCCCATTTCTGGGCGCTCGCGCTCTACCGGATCGAGGACTACAAACGCTCCGGCCTGCCGATGCTCCCGGTGACCCATGGCGCGCAATTCACTCGCCTGCACATCCTGCTCTATACCGTTATGCTGGTGGCCACGACCGTGCTGCCCTGGCTGATCGGCATGAGCGGCCTGTTCTATCTGGTCTGCGCGCTGGCACTGGGTGCGGTCTTCGTCTGGTATGCCTGGCGCCTGTGGCGGCACTACACCGACGCGCTGGCGCGACGCACCTTCACCTACTCGATCCAGTACCTCGCGGCACTCTTTGCTGCCTTGCTGGTCGACCACTGGCTGTGAACGGCATGCGCGCGACGGGTGCGAACCGAACACCCGCCATGCGGGCTCGTCTGGCCGCGCTCGTGCTGCTCGGCCTGCTGTCGCTGGCCGGCTGCGACCGGTTGCCGGGTGGGGCAGGGGCTGTCTTCAAGGCCCATGACATCACGGGGGCGGAGTACGGCAAGACGCTGGAGCTCACTGATCACACCGGGCAGCCGCGCACCCTGGCCGATTTCAAGGGCAAGCTGGTCGTCCTGTTCTTCGGCTACACGCAGTGCCCGGATGTCTGCCCGACCACGCTGGCGACCATGGCAGACGTGATGAAGCAGCTCGGCCCCGAGGCCGATCGGGTCCAGGTGATCTTCGTGACCCTTGATCCCCAGCAGGACACGCGCACTGTCCTGTCGGGCTATGTGACCGCCTTCGATCCTCGCTTCATGGCGCTGTCGGGAGATGACGCGGCCACCGCCCGCACCGCGAAGGAATTCAAGGTGTTCTATGCGAAGGCCGCGAACCCAGGGTCGACGAGCTACACCATCGATCACACCGCCAACACCTTCGTGCTCGACACGCAGGGGCGCGTGCGGCTGCTGATGAAGCACGGTACGCCCGCGGCAGACGTGGTGTCCGACCTGAAAGCGCTGCTCGCGAAAGGCTGAGTCCGCAACAGCGTGGCGCGCGAGCCCGTGCGGCTGCGCAACCGGCGTGCATCGGTCGGTGCGAGGTGCGCCGTCCGTCGGACAATTGGGTCGATGCGAAGCCTTGCGTCATATCGAGGCCTTATCATCGTTTCATGAAAATCACAGTCATCGGGACCGGCTACGTCGGTCTGGTTTCAGGCGCCTGCCTGGCCGAAATGGGCAACGACGTCCTCTGCCTGGACGTCGATCCG